>JBEEGK010000253.1:0-11500 GCA_041166845.1 Acidobacteriaceae bacterium | reverse complement strand
CGATTGGATGCGCAATCGAACGCTGGTCCGGATTCGACGTGCTCCTCCGGCGGATTGCTTGACTATCCGCACTACACGCGTCCAGCGGATTTTCGTGGCTGGTCGGTGCCGGAAGTTTTATCTTCGGGAAATCACGAAGAGATACGGCAGTGGCGGCGGCGCGCGGCACTCGAAAAAACGCTGCGCAACCGTCCTGATCTGTTGCAGACGGCATGCTCAAGCGAAAACGAGCTCAGCGAAGAAGATAAGAAAATGCTGGACGAGCTCTCAGGGCAGCGAATTTAGAAGCACAGCAAAGACAAGTTTAGAATTGCAGAATATTGAAGATTAGCGAGGAGAAGTCATGTCGAGCAACCTGATCATCGAAAAATTGTTGGCCAAGACAAAGCGCACCGACCTTCCGGGATTCGCTGCCGGAGACACCGTCCGCGTCCACGTGAAAATCAAAGAAGGCGACAAGGAACGTCTACAGGCTTTCGAGGGCGTTGTTCTCGCACGCACCAAAGGACCGCAGGCGAGTTTCACTGTCCGCAAGATGAGTTTCGGACAGGGCGTCGAGCGCATTTTCCCGGAGAATGCCAAGGTCATTGACCGCGTGGAATTGCTGCGTTCCTCAAAGGTCCGCCGCGCCAAGCTCTATTATTTGCGAGCATTGAGAGGCAAGGCTGCTCGTCTGAAGGATGTTGATCGGGACCGTGCTCCGGCGGTGGCTGCCAAGTAGTCTTAGTTCCGGGTGCGCCGCGCTAGCGCGATCTTTGCAGTTCGAGCTCGAAGACATTTTCGAGCTGTTCTTCGGCAAGCTTCCGCAACAGGTATTGCAGAACTTTCCGGTCGCCTTTGCGGACTTCGTTGAACTGTACTCCGAGGCCTTTGTCGTTCGATGCGTGCCGTACCTGTCCCTTAAAAACCAACTCTCGGTTAGCGACCCTGAGGAGTAGTTTGACCTGGCTGCCAGCATCCAGCTTGCGGCTGGGATTAATAAGGCAGCCTGTTTCCGACAGATCTCTGATCTTGCCCGTAGCCTCTATCACCGGGCGCTGCGAATTCCAAAGCTCCGCTTCGCCTTCGATCTGAATTCTTGGAGTCCGCCGCCGGTTGCGGTCATCCACATCGGTGGTGAATCCGTTCTTTGCTTCCACTCGCACTGCATCGTAGATCGCCTGTAGATCGCGCAGTTCATTTTCCCAAAGTAGCCGATCGGCCTCCACGCACTCGATACCGACCTGACCTTCGCGGGGAGTATTCTTTTTCCCAACCCAGACCACGCGGCAGAAGGCCTTGCTGCGCCCGCGTTCAATGGCGATAATCTCGCCGGTCTTCTGATTGGATCGCATTCCTGTGATGCAGGCGCCTCGCAAAGAAATATCGTAAGTGCAGGCCGTATCCGCCAGCGGTTTGTTCTCGTCGTCCCAATATGTGATTCGGAGTGGCAGCACGACACTAATGCGGGAGTAAGACCGCTCAAAGTCTTCGTCGGCCGTCAAAATGCCAGATGGTGACTGCATAGTCTTGTAAAACATATAGAGCGATGGAGTGCTCCAGCTCCAAATTTAATGTATGTAGGGAAGAGGATCAATTTACGACAGTAATGTGAACACGAGGTTACCCGGCTGACTTGCTCGCGCGCAGGTAACCGGAGCTATGGTTACTAGCAATAAAAACTGTCATACCGAGAAGTCGAGGGACCTGCTTTTCGTCCAGGCGGCACGATGTCACTCTTTTGGTAAGTATCTGAATAGTAATAGTGGGAGAAATCAGACCATTTGTGGTTGGGTTAAAAGTTATGGTTACCGTCGGCAAACGCTTTGTGGGTCAATAAACCAATCCAGAGTACAATGATCCGCGATTCTGGCCGGTCACAAAACTCACTCCAGAATGCCAGTTCGGAGGGCTTCCCATGGCGACAGCCGTAGCGCAACCTACCACTCCCGTAAAACGTGTTCTCGGACGCCGTTATGATCACATCTTCTTTTCAGGAATAGCGCTTCTAATTCTCGCCACTGTTTTCGTCGGCTTTGCGCCCACCTATTTCCTTGCAGGGGTTTTTCAGGCGCCGCTACCCGCTCCCATCATTCACATCCACGGCGCAATATTTTCACTTTGGGTATTGTTGCTTGTCACGCAGACATCGCTGGTCTCAGCCGGACGAGTGTCCGTTCATCGCCGTCTCGGTATCGCCGGATTTCTGCTCGCGTGCTCCATGGTGATCATCGGTGTACTGGCCGCGACCAACGCGCTTGGCAGAGGTTTTGCGCCGCCAGGGCTTGATCCGTTGACTTTCTACATCGTGCCCATTACTGACATGGTCATTTTTGTGACCCTGATTTACTTCGCGTTTCGCAACCGCTTCGATCCTTCGACTCATAAACGGCTCATTATTCTTGCCACCACCGCACTGATGATTGCGCCGATTGCACGCTGGCCGCTCGCGATGGTCCATCGAAAACCGTTCATGGCCGCTTTCTTCGCCGAAATCTTCGTGCTTCTTCTCGTTGCATATGATTTGTTGTCCATTCGCAAAATTCATCGTGCGACTCTATGGGGAGGCGTGTTCCTCATCGTCGTGCAGCAATTGAGAGTCCCTGTTGGAAAGACCGCAGCCTGGCATGCTTTCGCAAGCTGGGTGCAAACACTTGGGCATGCGGCGCGCTGAAGGGGCATGAATACTGATTGGCTCGCGATCCATGAGCAAATCCCGGCCCCTATGGGGAGAGGGAAAGCGTACTAGACTTGAAACCGTTCTCGGCAAAGCTGAGCCTTTCACTTCCCTCATTACTCGCGGCGTAGTGTGGTAAACTTCGGCTGAATTTTGCAGGAGGTCTTTCATGGCAAAAACAATGCGTTGCGCTGATGTGGTGGGCAGTTGCGATTTCGTGGCCAGGGGCGATTCTGAGCAGGAAATCCTAAAGCAAGCCTCCGAACATGCCCGCTCTGCACATGGCATTAATGAAATCACGCCTGAGGTCGCCGAGAAGGTTAGGGGAGCGATTCGGGACGAAGCTGCCTAAAAAACACAATCGAATTTGGTGAGGCGAGCTATCATGCTCGCCTTTTTTCGCATCGGGCAACTCCGAAGCCCAAATCAGGTCCTCGGCTCCGCTCGGGATGACAGCTTGATCCAGGGTATCCGCAATATCCACTTGCGTTCCACAAAGTTCCTCAGTAATGATGTGACTAATCCGAATTCTCTTCTGTGCTCGTAAAATTCAAACTCGCTTCCGATAAATCCATTTCTCCTGCCGCTGCCAAGCTGAAATTGCTCAAGCGGCTGCGCTGCACTTTGAAATTCGAGACGAAGGCATGGCAATCGGGAGCACGCATGGTTGCCGGAGTGGATGAAGTTGGCCGTGGATCTTTGTTTGGCCCAGTGGTCGCCGCGGCCGTCATTCTTGATCCGAAGTATCGCATTCGTGGGCTTCGCGATTCTAAGTTGCTTCCCGCGGAGCGACGCGAAGTTCTTGCCGAACGTATCCGGGAGCATTGTCTCGCGTGGGCGGTAGCGGCCATTGATGCCGCCCGCATTGACCAGATCAATATTTATCAGGCATCCCGGGTAGCCATGCGCGAGGCCGTCATGCGTTTGCAGCCGATGGCCGATCATCTTCTGATTGACGCATTGCGACTCGATTGCGAGCTGCCGCAGAGAGCGATCATTCACGGAGACGCGCTCTCAGCATCGATTGCCGCCGCTTCAATTCTTGCGAAGGTTGAGCGCGATCGCATGGTTTGCCAATGGGACGCGGTTTTCCCCGTCTACGGACTTGCCTCCAACAAGGGATACAGCACTCCACACCACATCGCCGCGCTCCGTGAGTACGGTCCCTGCCCGCTGCACCGGCAGTCGTTCGCGCCGGTCTGGAATAATCCGTTGGCGCAGGAGTCTTTGGAATTTATGGCGGAAGCCAAGGTGGAAGAGAGCACCTCTGCGGAAGCGCTAGAGGAACTCACCGAAGTTGCCGTTTAAGCCGTGTCAATGGGACGAAAACGTCCATCCCAGCTTTATCTCGTAGAGTCTGCTACAAACAACCCCCTCAATTGACGTGGCCCATTCGGTATTGTGCGATTGATAGGATTTAGATAGATGCAGAGATCCTTCGTCACCGCGTTGCACGCGGCTCCGGCTTCCTCAGGATGACAGTGAGATTTTTCTATTGCGTGACAGATGTCGGACTGACTACGGCCTCACGTGCAGGTAACGTCGGCTTAGCCAGGAAAAACTCGTGGTCGTAAAGATTGCGATAGATGTGTCCGGCAATCTCGGCCGCCTTAGGACCGAAAGTCGGGCGTCCGCCTTCGAGGAAGACCACGACGACGATGCGTCCTACTTGGGTGTTTGCATAAGAAGCAAACCATCCAAAGCGCGTACCAGCGTGGGAACAGGTTCCGGTTTTTCCGAGTACTGACTCTTCGCTGAAGTTTGTTCGAAGGCTTCTGGCAGTGCCGAATGCGACTGCGCCCGCCATGCCGTCAGAGATTTCCGGAATCACGTTTCCAATGTTCAGCCGGCGTTTCACGATCGGCTGAAAGCTGGCGATCTGGTCCGGCGTCGTCGGATGCTGCAAGTAGTAAAGTGTGCCTCCATTGGCTATGGCGGAAACGAGAGCTCCGAGCTGCAGGGGCGTCACCGTGATTCCTTCGCCGAAGGAGGACATCTTTCCGACTCCGCCGAGCTTGGAAGAAATTTCGCTGTTGGGATAAATGCCGAGCTGCTCGCCCGGAATGCTGAAGCCGGCGAGCTCCCCGAGTCCATATTGATGAGCGTAATGGCTGACTTTTTCGAATCCTAATTGACGACCGAGCGCCTCGAAGTACGCATTGTTGGAATGCGCGAGCGCGTTCGTCAAATTCATGTGATAACGTCCGCCAAGCCGTACTTCGGTTTCTTTGGTGATTATGCCTTCGCTCAGGGCGGCCAGCGCAACCGACAACTTTATGGTGGAGCAAGGCTGCGCGCCGCTGGAGAGCGCGAGCTTCTGATTCACCATGGCGAGAATGCGTCCGCTGGTAGGTTCGACGGCGACCACGCTGCCATTCATATTGCCCAGAGCGTCAATCGCAGCCTGGCGCACGATTGGATCTTCGCCAGCAGTCACGTCACCATCAGTGATGTCGTCCATGTACGAGCTCATGGTGAAGCGCTCGTAGTAGCGATGCCGGCGATGACTGCGGCGGGAACTAAGACTCGCCGAGCGCAAAGTTCCAGGTCGAGTCGCGCGACTGTGCGCCAAACGGCGCATGTGTTTACGCGCGCGGGGCGTTTCAGTAACTGCGGGCGATTTTTTGCGAACGATCAGCCTGCGAGTACTCACACTCGCAGCAAATGCGGTTCCGGGAGCAAACATTGTGGGCGACACGGTCGCCAGTAGCAACGCGAGACAGATAGTTGCATGTTTATAAACAGGCACTACGGATATTTGAAAGGTTTGCCGAAAGATCGAGAGTTCTGACGCTGGTCTCACTTTGTTGTACCTATCCCCGGAGCTATGAATACCGATGGCTTCTTCGCGAAGTCGCTTGATTATTTTTGAGAAGCCCCAAACGCCGCCATTGACCGGCATTATAGCGCGTCGACGGCGGAGGAACTCCCGTCCCGATGGTAAGAGACTCATGATGGATCGGCAACAGAAAAATGGATTTCCGCGGAAGTTCCATCAATTGATCTAACCCTTTGCGAACAGAAGAGTTGCAGAGTTACTTGCCGTGTACATCGGCCTTTCGTAATCACCTGGTGGTTACTATAACGACACCTGCATTTGACATCTGAGCTAGCCCGGGGGGAGGCGCGCTATCTACAGGAGAGGCTGAGCATGCCTAGGTCCGCCGTTTATGGGTGCACAAAACGGGTCCCTCGACACAGAGACCCATTCGCCTGCGAATGACTTTTCTTGCTCAGGATGACTTGAATTTCTCGAGCTACATGGTTTCGGCGCGTTTACGCAGGAACGCCGGAACATCGAGGTCGGCCTGCTCAAAGTTCGCGACCATGATGTTTCGCATGCTATCCAGTGAGATCACTTCCGATGGAGCAGGCGCAGGCTCATGCGTTTTCGATTCTTCCATCACCATCGGGGACGGCGGATCGGAATCCACGTCGTCGGCGAATTCGTCTTCCATCTCAATGAAAGACTCCCGCGGACTTGAATATGCCAGCCGGGCTTCTTCGCGGCGTCGCTGACGATCGCCATCTTTGAAGCCGGTTGCGATGACCGTGATTTTTACGGCATCTTTCATCTTCTCGTCCAATACGGCGCCAAAAATAATGTTGGCGTCCTCGTGCGCCGCGCTTTGGATGATCGTGCAAGCTTCCTGCACTTCCGCGAGTTTCAGCGAAGCTGAGCCAGTGATGTTGATCAGGATTCCGCGCGCGCCATCAATGGCCCCGGCTTCGAGCAGCGGAGAAGCGATCGCCTTTTGTGCCGCCTCAGTCGCGCGTCGAGCACCATTGGCCGTGGCCGCGCCCATGACCGCATATCCCATTCTCGCCATAATCGCTTTCACGTCGGCGAAGTCGCGATTGATGATGCCGGGGATAGTGATGATGTCAGAGATGCCTTGCACGCCCTGGCGAAGAATGTCGTCGGCCACGCGGAATGATTCGAAGAATCCGGCATCCTGGGCAACGCCCAGCAGCTTCTCGTTCGGAATGACGATGGTGGTGTCCACAGATTCCATCAACTCGGAGACGCCGCGCTCGGCCTGTTGCATGCGGCGCTTGCCTTCGAAGGCGAACGGCTTGGTAACGACGGCGACGGTGAGTGCTCCCATTTCGCTCGCCAGCGAGGCAATGACGGGAGCAGCACCGGTGCCAGTGCCACCGCCGAGCCCGGTAGTGACGAACACCATGTCGGCGCCTTCAAGAGCCTCGATAATTTTGTCGGAGTCTTCGAGCGCAGCTTTGCGTCCGACCTCCGGATTGGCGCCTGCGCCTAATCCATTGGTGAGCTTCACGCCCAGCTGGATTTTCATCGGCGCGCGCGACATCCTCAATGCCTGGAGGTCGGTGTTTGCTACGACGAACTCGATGCCATCCATGCCGGCATCAATCATGCGGTTGACTGCGTTTCCGCCGCCGCCGCCCACGCCGATGACTTTAATCTTGGCGTCGTTGCGGGTTTCTTCATTGAAGCTGATGCGAATGTCATTTTCTTTTTTCATGTCCGCCGCCTATTTGAAATTTACCTACGTTTTGGAAGTGCCTGTTCCCGGACTGTCAAAATCGAACTAACAAAATCAACTACGCACCTTTGCCGGCAAATAGCGCCATCAAGCGCGAACTCCATCTCGAATCCTGAACGCCGCGAGCCATCCTTGAGCGATGTCCGTAATAAACCATCCCAAGGACGGTCGCATATTCCGGCTCAGCTAGAGTGGAAGGCATTTTCGTGAGCGGCATTGGCCATGACAAACGCACCGGCCGGCGCAACACGGAATCCGCGATATCGAGAATGCCGGGCAATCGCGATGCTCCTCCACTGAGAACGATGCCGGCCGCGCAGCGGTCGAGCATTCCAGAGTGGCGCAAGTTGTCGCGCAGCAGTTCGAATAATTCGCGGGCGCGCGGTTCCAAAATTTCTCCAACCATACGCTGCGAGATCAAGCGCGATGGACGGTCTCCGACGCATGGGACTTCGACTTCGTTGCCTTCGGGGATCAGGGTGACGATGGCATTTCCGTAAATCTTTTTAATTTTTTCTGCTTCAGCAACGGGCGTGCAGAGTCCGACAGAAAGGTCGCTGGTGAAATGATCGCCGCCGATGGGGATAACTCCGGTGTGGGCGACAGCGCCTTCCTGCATAACTATCAGACCGGTAGAACCCGCACCGAGGTCAGCCAAACAGACCCCAAGTTCACGTTCATCAGCGCGTAGTACGGCGTCTGCGCACGCGAGCGGCTCGAACACAGTGTCGTCCACGTGAACACCTGCGCGGTTAACAGCGCACACAAGATTTTGCGTAGCAGTGGTCCCGGCAGTAACAATATGTACGCGGACTTCAAGACGTGTCGCCAGCATCCCCATGGGATCGTGTACGCCAGTCTGCTCGTCGAGAATAAATTCCTGGGGCAGCAGATGCAGAATTTCGCGATCGGCAGGAAGAGGAATAGCTCGGGCTTTTTCAACTGCGAGTCGAATTTCGTCGCGCGCGATTTCGCGCGAGCGCGTGCCAAAGCTCAATCCCCCGTGAGTATTCATGCCGCGGATATGTGCCCCAGCTATGCCCAGCAGCGCGTGCTCGATAGGCGCCCCAGCGGCATCTTCAGCCTGCTCGACGGCTTTTTGAATTGACTTCACAGCTTTTTCAAGGTCAACGATTACGCCTTTGCGTGAGCCGCGAGACTCGGCGAGACCGTGGCCGCGATAACGCAATCCGCTGTCGGTAATCTCCGCAACAAGAACACAGGTTTTTGCGCTGCCAACATCAATCGCCGTCAGAAGATTTGCGTACTGATTTGCCATGGTTAAGGTGATTCCTGACCTTTCGCGATCGCGGGACTTGGTTTTGCTTTGGCGTGAGCCGACGGTTTCGGTGTTACAGAATTGCTTTTAGTCGCCAACGTGTGTGATTTAGAAGCAGTCAGCTTGATCGTCGATTTGTGCTTGGCCGCCGCAGCCTTTCGCGCCTGCGAACGAACCTTCCAGGATTGAATGGCCTGCTTCGATGGCTTTGCGGGTGCGGCGGATGTCGTGTGCGCCACATTTCGGCCCGTAGTCGTAGCATTTTTCAGGGCAGGTTTTTCGGAGGTCTTACCGACAGACTGTTGAGCAACTGTAGGGGTGG
The DNA here is from genome assembly GCA_041166845.1 of Acidobacteriaceae bacterium. Taxonomy (GTDB): domain Bacteria; phylum Acidobacteriota; class Terriglobia; order Terriglobales; family Acidobacteriaceae; genus JALYIM01. Next base: position 2,723 of record JBEEGK010000253.1, on the reverse strand, counting down.
GCGATTTGGTCGCCACCGCATGTGGCCTCCAGGGTTTCGTTGGATGATTTCCATGAACAGTCGAAGAACTGTGGATAGGCTCACGCTGGACGAGCGCAGCGGGCTTCACTCCCAGGTTCATCGCGGACTTCACCGCGGACGCTGAAAGCGGCGGCTGTTTGGGTGCGCTCTGCAAATCAGGATTAACGATGATTTGGTGGTCGTAGCGCAGATCCACGGACTCGAGCTTGTCAAACTGCTGGCGCCACTCGCGCACGTGGGCAACGTAAATGCGGTAGCGTTCGAGATAATTTGACGATCCAAGATGCACCAGCACTTCGCCCTGGGCATTGTTGGCGAGGACCTTCACGTCTTCGGGATCAGAAATATCAACTTCGCTCAGGTCCTGCGAGTAGTGAGCGCCGTCGGCGTCCAACTGGCTGACCACGTCGTCGTAAAGACGCATGCGCGGAGTACGCGTCGAGAGCGGCTCGCCGGCGTTCATCCCAAGTATTACGGGGAACGAATATTTCTTCTTGCCGGAGGCTGGCAGTTCCATCAAAGTTCCTACCGGATCCACCAGCATAATTTTGAAGCCGACACGAGCGAACGCAACCGGAGTGCGCTCATGAATTTCAATTTGCAGGCGGTTGGGGACGAACCTCATCACGCTGGCAGACTCTACCCAGGGGATCTGCTCCAACTGTTTTTTGCGCTTTGAGAGAGGAATGAAGAAAATATTGCGGCCAATATCGCCGCCCATGACTTCCATTACCTGCGACTGGGTGACGTTGTGCACTCCGGCGATTTCGATGTCGTCGCTGGAGTCCACGCGAAAACGCCATGAGCGTTCGCCATAGTGATACAGGGCGGCTGCCGCGATTCCGCAAAAGAACAATAACGTGAGCGCGACAATCGCCCACATGAGACTCGTCGCAGTTTTCTTGGGAAGTGAAGCACGCCGGACCGAGACACGTTTCTGCCCGCGCAGAAATGGGGTGTCTTCGTCCACATCCAAGTCGAGCATGCGCGAGTCGTCCATTCGTTCGCGCACCGGCTCGTCGGACAGTGGATACAACTCTTCCTGAATGGTAGGACTGTTTTTCCTCGCCATCAATCAGGTCAGTTGTCGTCAGCGAATCGAGAGCAAAATCACTATAACTGCATTTCGTGAAGAGAGATAGAGGAAATTTGGTTCGTTTTGCACAGAAGCAAATTAGGGCGGCGATTTGCGGGAAAAAGAAAAAATCTTCAAGGAGTAAACCGTGGCGACTGAGCAAATAACGACCGATGCGATTGACTAGGACAAAAAAAGGCACAAGAAATACTCGGCAATCGAGACGATGCGCTCAAACGCAGAGCCTTCGCCTTGCAGCGGAGCGGAAAAATCTCAGAGTTCCGGATCCACGCATCTTTGGCGCATTCCTCCGAAGCCCTGGCCACCGTCCGTACCGCAGGCTTTTTGGTCGCAGCCGGAGATTCGTGGTTCGACTACCCGCTTCATGATGTGCTCAAATTTTGGATGATGACCATGGATTTAGCATTGAATCTGCAGCCCACAAAGGAGACGCCATCGAAAAAATGGCCTACCGGGATGGACAGTTGGACGATTTTGCCCGCAAGCTCGATAAAATTTTGGCGCAGGGAGCGGTTCCGAAGGCGGCATTACTCTCTGGTGGCGGAGATGACATCGCAGGACATGAGTTCGGTGTGTTGCTCAATAACGCGTTTTCACCCATTGCCGGCTGGGATGAAAAGGTGATTGATGGCCTAGTGAATGACAGAATCATGACCGCATACGTGCAAATGCTGTCGGCCATGGATCAGATTTGCAAGCAGAGGGTAGCTGATTCATGGTTATGACTACCCCGTCCCTGACGGACGCGGCTTCTGGGGCGGGTGGCCTTTTCCAGGGCCCTGGCTGGAGCCGGGTTTTCGCGAAAAGAACTTTAGGGATCTTCGGGTAAGAACTGAGCTGATGCGCGAATTGATTGACAATTTCAATGCCATGCTCCGCAATTTGGTTTCGCTGGAGCAATTTCGCCACATCCCTTACATTGATTTGCGCGGGACACTGCCAGCCACTGATTACGAGAGTTGGTGAGAGAATGAGCTGCATCCCACGAGGAAAGGATTTGCGGCGATCAGCCAAAAGTTCGCAGATGTACTGAACGCCTTGACCTAGTCGGGATTGATACGTCGCAATTACAAATTGGGATTTTGAACGATTTTGATGCGGCTGATCCTTACTCTTGGGCAAGCGATTGAGATCTGACGAGCCTGCTGCAGAGCTACGAATTGTGCCCGTTCTGCCTCTAGGCGGGCGAAATCCGCCTGGCGTCGCGCCATGGAAGCTTGCAGCCATGAAAGGCGCGTTTGCGCACACGCCAGTTTTGCCTGTGATTTCTCAAAGTTGGCGAAGCCGCGATCGAATGCGACAGCGGACACGGCCTCAGTTTTATCGGCCAGTTGGTCCGAAACTCGGTCTGCGATGGCCTGAATGCGGTCCACCACGCTCCGCTGAAGGGCGGGGGGATTAATAGTGAGGGCCAGCACGCCCAAAGTGACCCTATACTTTGTTTTTTCGGTCTTCATGTGCCTGCTCCTAAGCTGTTCTCCTTAGATATCGGATTAGACGAGACCCCAAGAGATCCGTTATCGGAAATTCTTGTGGATTCTGGCAACCTTTATATGGGTACGGTGCCGAGTCGTGCTGGTTCCGTAAAAGTTCCCACCCATCGCAG
>JBEEGK010000252.1:0-2888 GCA_041166845.1 Acidobacteriaceae bacterium | reverse complement strand
AGCCAACAATAAGGTGGACGTTTACGACTCGAACTTCAATCTGATCTTTACCTTTAATGACCCCACGATTCCTGACGGATTCACACCTTACGGCATTCAAGTGATAGACAAAAAGGTGTACGTCACTTTTGCCAGTCCGAACAATGTCCGCGGCGGATTCCTCGACGTCTTCGACGAGTTTGGGCATCGCATTAAACGGCTGATTTCTGGCAGCGAATTAAATCAACCTTGGGGAATCGCTCTCGCTCCAGCCTCATTCGGACCATTCAGCAACGCACTACTGCTCAGCAACAACCTTCCTAATGGAACGATCAACGCTTTCGATCGCAAGACTGGCAAATTCCTCGGCAGGTTGCGCGACACTCACGGTAGGCCAATCGTCATAGACCAGATATGGGGAATCGCTTTTGGGGGCGGCGCTCCAGCAAATGGAGCGACGAATCAACTCTTCTATACGGCTGGTCCTGACAATTATGCAAGAGGAGCCTTCGGAGTGATAGAGTTCGCCGGCAACTAGGGCGGTACGCAAAAGTGGTGACGCGAGTGGGAGGGATCCTTGCTTTATGGTGAAAGGCAGAGATCCCTTCGGCGCAAGTTGAATGCATCCGGATCACGGATTCAATCTCATGGCTCGAGTAGGACACCGGCATTGGGTCGCCGCGCCAGCAGATCAACGTAAGCTTCTGCAATGAGCTCGTGCCTGGCGATGCCGAAGTGCGACAGCAGATTCTCCGCGATGCTTTTCCCCTCCGCCTCGCTCTGCCCAGCCCGGAGCACGACTTCAAGTTCCAGAAAATCTCCCAAACCCTCAGCTCGGTCGAGGTGAACGCGGGTCTGGCCGACCAGATAGAGGGTTCGCGCCTTCTTCACGAACTTACCAAGGGCCTTTGACAGAATTTCGAGAAGAGTCTGGGGATCCGGAGTACGGGCAATCAGGTAGCGCGAGCAACGCATGCCCGGCGTGTCCGGCCTCTCGTACCGGATCAACTCTCCCCGGTCACTCGCGAGGATGCGTAGCTTGAGGCGCGCCCCTGGGTTGGAGAAAAACACGTCTTCTTGGATGATCACCTGATGGGGGACATCACTGAGCTTTTCCGCGATAGCGACCGCTTTATCCCAGTCCTGCAAAGCAGCTTTAAGCTCGATATTGGAGGGCATTCGGTGTGCGCGACGAACAAAATTTATGCACTATTTGCTTCTGATATTCGAATAGCGCGGCGAATTCAAGGCTATGACACGTTTCGTGCGTTCCTTTTCCCGTGATATAAACACATCCGTCTATCAGTTTTTTGCCATCTATTCATCTGGCAGTGCGAATAACTATCATTTGTCGAGAGTTAGCGTGACACGCATTCGTGAGAAACGAGATTAAATGGCTTTCGATCAACGTCATACGGACTTTTGCCTCGCCTCGGGTCCTCCCCAGTTTGACTCGCATGAATTAGCGCAGAAATTTGACGGCTCCGTGAAGGACCGCAAGCTCCGCGTTCTGGTAATAGATGACGAACGTCTGATTGCCGACACCACGGCTGAGATTCTGAACGGCAACGGGTTCGAAGCTGTACCGCTTTATAACGGTAACCGCGCCGTCGAACACATCCGGCAAACCTGCCCTGATGTGGTCATCACCGACGTGATGATGCCGGGCATCAACGGGATCGAGCTGGCCAAGGAAATTAAGGGTGAATGTCCTCAGACCAGGGTCGTTTTGATTTCAGGGCAAGCAGCCACGACTGACCTTCTGGCGAGCGCCAGGCGGCAAGGATTTGCTTTCGAAATACTCGCTAAACCTCTAAAACCAGAAACTCTGCTGCACAAATTGAGAGAATCAGATTAGTTTCTGACCCACAGCATGGCGAATTCCCGTTGGACAGGAACAGTTGATTTTGGGCGCTTCAGATGGCCCGTTCGGTACGGCTTTGCTCTGATTTTCGTTGTCGTCGCGGCAGCACTCAACTCATTACCTCCGGTCAGAAGCCTTCCATTCGTTTTCCTCTTCGGGGCCGTCGCCCTGAGTGCGAGGGTCTGTGGATTCGGCCCGGCAATATTTGCGACCGTCGTATCCGGCGTAATTGCGGACCGGTTCATTTTGCCTCCCACGACGGAATGGTCTACCACCGGTAGCGATCTGCTTCACTTGTTATTTTTTGCGCAGGTTTCATTGCTGATCAGCAGTGTTGCCAAACAGACATCTGAAGCTGAGCGGATCTCACAGGAAAATACCAGCCGCTTGGCGGCCATTGTGGAATCTTCGGAGGATGCCATCTACGGAAAGACGCTGGAGGGCGTAGTCACCAGCTGGAATAAGGGTGCGGAACAGCTATACGGCTACAAGCCGCATGAGATTCTGGGAAAGAGCGTCGCCCTTCTCACTTCTCCCGAACACCCGGAGGAGGTCCCGGAGATCCTCAACAGTTTAAAGAACGGCCGGAAAATAGCCCATCGAGAAACCCGAAGGCTGAGGAAGGATGGGACTCCGCTGGATGTAGCGATCTCCATATCGCCCATTTACGACGGAGTAGGTAAAGTCATCGGCGCCGCCTCCATCGCTCGTGATATCACCGAGAAGAAAGCCGCGGAACGCGAGATTCAGAGAGCACGCCTGGCGGTCGATGCGGCTGAGAAACAGACGGCAGAAATTCTGCAAAGCATTGCCGAAGGTGTTATGGTGCTCGACCGCGACTATACAATTTCGTACATCAACGAACAAGGGACAATCCTAACCAATACCACTCGCGAAGGCATTTTGGGCAAGAACTATCTGGAATTTTTCCCGGGCGTGAAGGGAAGTAATTTTCATGAAAATTATGAGCGCGCCTGGCGGGAGCAGATAATAAGGCGCTTCGAGGATTTCTATTCGCCCTTGAACAAATGGTTTCAAGTGAATG
>JBEEGK010000251.1:0-4545 GCA_041166845.1 Acidobacteriaceae bacterium | reverse complement strand
TTGTTTCCCACCCGCTTGCTGACCTCGAACTTTACTTTCCCAGCTTTGTCGGCGTCCACGATTACGTGATCGCCGTGCAGAACTTCGCCGTCGAGAATCTTCAACGCCAGCGGGTCTTGCACTAGTTTTTGGATCGCACGCTTCAACGGACGCGCTCCGAAATTAGGATCAAAGCCCTCGGTAAAAATCAGGTCCTTGGCTGCGTCCGTAAGCTCCAGTGAGATCTTTCGATCCATCAGCAACCGCCTTACATCCTCCAGTCGCAGTTCGATGATCTTGACCAACTGTTCTTTGCCGAGCGGGGTAAAGATAATTATGTCATCCACGCGATTCAGGAATTCGGGCTTGAAGTGCCCATGCAGAGCATTCATCACGAGCTCGCTCGCCCGCGCGAAGTCGTCCGCGGCACGCATGTTTTCGGATTGCAGGTAAGTGGAGCCGATGTTCGAAGTCATGATGATGACGGTGTTCCGGAAGTCCACCGTGCGGCCCTGACCGTCGGTCAAACGCCCGTCATCCATAATCTGGAGCAATATGTTTAAGACGTCAGGGTGCGCTTTTTCGATTTCGTCAAACAGCACCACCGCATAAGGATGCCGTCGCACCTGCTCGGTGAGCTGGCCACCTTCTTCGTAACCCACGTATCCGGGAGGCGCGCCAATCAAACGCGATACGGCGTGCTTCTCCATGTACTCCGACATGTCTATACGAACCATCGCATGCTCGTCGTCGAAAAGGAACTCAGCCAAGCTGCGCGCCAGTTCAGTCTTGCCAACACCCGTGGGCCCAAGAAAAATGAAGGAGCCAATCGGCCGCTTCGGATCGCTGAGGCCCGCCCGCGAGCGGCGGATAGCGTTAGACACTCGCTCCAGCGCAGCGTCCTGCCCAACCACGCGCTGCCGTAAGCGGTCTTCCATGTTTACGAGCTTCTTAACTTCTCCTTCAAGCATTTTGGAAACAGGAATACCCGTCCATTTAGAAACGATGGCGGCAACATCCTCTTCATCCACTTCCTCTTTCAGCATGCGGGACTGGCCCTTCTTGTCCATCTCCGCCGACAGTTTCGCCAGTTCCTCTTCAGCCTGGCGCAGCAGTCCATAGCGAATTTCAGCCACACGCTGCAAGTTTCCCTTGCGCTCTTCAGCCTGTTCTTCCAGCTTAAGCTGCTCGATCTTTTCTTTCAGAGCGCGAGAGCGGGCGATCAAATCTTTTTCTTTCTTCCAGGTTGCTTTAAGCGTATTGGCGCGCTCGCGTAGATTGGCGAGCTCCTTATCAAGAACCAGAAGTCGCTCTTTGGAGTTGGCATCGTCCTCTTTTTTCAGTGCCTGGCGCTCAATCTCGAGCTGGGTCGCACGCCGCTCGAGCTGATCAATGTCGGTAGGCAAAGAATCAATCTGTATGCGCAGCGACGCTGCCGCTTCATCCATGAGGTCTATCGCTTTATCCGGCAAAAAGCGGTCTGCGATATAACGATGCGATAGCGTGGCTGCGGCGACAATCGACGAGTCTTTAATGCGGACGCCGTGATGCACTTCGTAGCGCTCTTTCAGGCCGCGCAGAATTGCGATCGTGTCTTCTACGTTGGGTTCGCCGACGAAAACAATCTGAAAGCGGCGTTCCAGCGCGGCGTCTTTTTCGATGTATTTGCGATATTCATTGAGCGTGGTAGCGCCGATGGCACGAAGCTCTCCTCGCGCCAGAGCCGGCTTCAACATATTGGAAGCGTCAATCGCTCCTTCGGCTGCGCCCGCGCCGACGATAGTGTGCAGCTCGTCAATGAACAGAATTATTTGCCCGGCGGAATCTTCGATTTCCTTGAGGATGGCCTTCAACCGGTCTTCGAACTCACCTCGATACTTCGCTCCTGCAAGCATTGCGCCCAGGTCAAGCGCTACGACACGTTTATTGCGAAGTCCCTCGGGAACGTCGCCGGAGATGATGCGCTGTGCCAACCCCTCAACAATGGCGGTCTTGCCAACACCCGGCTCGCCAATCAGTACCGGATTGTTCTTCGTACGTCGTGAGAGCACTTGGACGACGCGACGAACTTCTTCATCTCGTCCAATAACAGGATCCAGTTTTCCGCGCCTCGCTTGCTCGGTAAGATCGCGAGCATAGCGTTCCAGCGCCTGATATTTGTCCTCGGGGTTCTGGTCGGTCACCTTCTGGGAGCCTCGCACAGATGTTAAAGCTTTTAGAATTGCGTCGTGCGTAGCGCCATGACGCGCGAGAATTTCCTGCGCGGCATCCCGCTTGAAGTGTGTGGCCGCCAGCAAAAGATGTTCGGTTGAAACATATTCATCCTTAAAATTGCTGGCTTCTTTGAACGCTTGTTCAAACAGCTGATTCAAAGCTTTTGATGGAGCTGCTTGCGTGGCTCCTCCCGAAACTTTGGGCAGGCTCTCGATTGCCCGCATCATTTCCTGCGCCGCCGCTTGTGGCGCGATGCCAATCTTTTCGAGGACTGGTTGCACAATTCCTTCGCGGTCTTCGAGCAGCGCGGCCAGCAGGTGGACCGGTTGCAACTCAGGACTGCCGTACTCCGAGGCAAGGTCGTTTGCCCGCTGAGCAGCCTCCTGCGCTTTCACTGTGAATTTGTCCCAACGTATTGCCATAATCATCTTCCTTCGGGGGTCCTGATGACATGACCAGCACCAGTTATTGGATGTTTCTTAGCACAACTCAGAATTCTAAAAATAAAGCGGAAGACGTAGCTGGGCCGTCTCCCGCCTAAAATTCTAAAAGGTTCTAACTCTTAAGCGGCCTTGCCAGCCGGTTTGCTGTCGAGAGTCTTCTCGCTTCCGACATTTACCTTTATCTGCTTAGGCTTTGACTCTGCCTTTTTCGCCAGGCTGATCTTCAGAATGCCCTTCTCGTAATTCGCCTGGATCTTTTCGGCGTCCACAGTGTTCGGAAGGGTGAAAGAACGCGTGAAGCCCCCATAGTGCCGCTCAACCCGGCGGAAATTCTCTTCTTTCTCCTCTTTCTCGAACTTACGCTCGCCCTGGAGAGTCAGGGTATTGTTTTCGACGCGAATATTAATGTCCTTCTCGTCAATTCCGGGTACTTCAATCTTCAGAACGATGTTGTGCTCGTCCTCATAAACGTCCACCGGCGGCGCGAAACTCGTGCTAGTCAGGTATTCATCGCGGCCTTCGGAGCCTTGTGTATCGCGAAACAAGCGGTTCATCCTGTCTTGGAGAATGCTGAACTCTCGGAAAGGCTCCCAGCGTGTAATGACCGTCATAACTTCTCCTCTCTTGAATTTGTTGTGCGCTAACGATCACCTAGATCGTCACTTAGCGTAAGGGAATCATAAAATATGAGTTCATTACTGTCAATAGGCTTATAAGCCTCATATAATCAATTACTTACACAAACAACGCATTTTAGATAGGCTGTTTCCGGTACAGTGAGCAAGATAGGGTGGTCTTTGGACTGTCCTCGACTCTCGATAACTCTCAGGCTTTTCCCGGCATCCCGAGCTGCTGAAGCCACCACTTCGCGGAAATTCGCGTCATTGACGTGGAACGAGCAGGAGCAGGTGACCAGAATTCCGCCGGGACGCAGCATTTTTATCGCCCGCAGATTCAGCTCTTTGTAGCCGCGCAGGGCAGTATCCAAGGTGCGCTTGCTCTTAGCGAAGGCTGGAGGGTCGAGCACAATCGTATCGAACTGTCGCCCCGCATTGGAGTAATCCCGGAGCAGGTCGAACGCATTTGCCTCCATCCATTCAATCTCGCGCTTATTAAGCGTCGCATTGCGGTTCGCAACTTCGAGCGCCGGACGCGAACTGTCCACGCCGGTAACTTTTGAACACTTGGGGGCGAGATGTAGGGCAAAGCCGCCCTGATAGCAGAAGACGTCCAAGGCCTCGCCGCGAGAATATCGAGCTGCTGCGGCATAGTTCTCGCGCTGATCGAGAAACGCTCCAGTTTTCTGTCCGCCGACGGAATCGTAGTGGAAGCGAATTCCGTTCATGGTGAAGAGGGTGCTGCTTTTCTGTCCTTCGCTTGGAGCATCGGAAGCGCGCCGTGAAATCTGTTCCAACTCAAGGATCCTAGGATCCACGCGCTCGATGATCGCCGCCGGCTTGAGCCGTTCTTTCAGCTCGGACATGAATGTCTGCCGCAGAAGCTCCGCGTCCATTGCCTGCGTCAATACCTGGAAAGACAGCAGATCGTTGTAGCGGTCCACGATGAGGCCGGGAAGGAAGTCGGCCTCGCTGAAAATCACGCGATAAGCATCGGTGTCCTCTACGACGCCTTCGCGATAAGCGATCGCTGCTTCAATTCGTTGGCGTAGAAGAGCCGGAAGGTCCGCGACCGCTTCGGAAGAAACCATCCGGATCGCGATCTGTGACGAGGTGCTATAGAGCGCAGTCCCCAGAAACTTGCCGCGCTCGTCGGCGACACTCACGAGAGCGCCGGGGCCAACGTTCTCCGCCGAAACAATGTCTGATCGGTACACCCAGACAGGGGCGTGTTTAAGGCGCTCTGCGCCACGGCGCGAGATCACAACTCGGTGATTATTAGCCTCGACGAG
>JBEEGK010000250.1:0-11899 GCA_041166845.1 Acidobacteriaceae bacterium | reverse complement strand
TAAGATAGCTGCTTCGTGAGCGTCCGCTGGAGTCTTCAGGCGGTAATGCATCCACTTCCCATCGCGCCTGGCTTGCACAATTCCCGCATTGCGGAGATAAGCCAGATGGCGGGAAATCTTGGATTGTGGCGCATTCAGCACCTGCACAAAGTAGCAGACGCAGACTTCTCTATCCGCCATCAAGTTCAACAAACGAAGGCGGGTACGGTCTCCCAATGCCTGAAACAACCTTTCCAGTCGCGCGGTTGCCTTGCTATCGCTAGGGGTTGTCACGATGCCAGAATATCAGAAACACATTTGTCTTGACAGATATGTATAGCTGCGATTACGTTACACATATCTGCTAAGCCAGATGTGAGAACAGGCGATGAATTCCACGAATGTAAAAGTCTTGAAGGCCCATCTCGCGATCAATGTGCGAGACGTTGTCACCAGCACCGCTTTCTACCGCAAGCTGTTCGATATCTCACCCAGCAAAGTGCGCAATGGATACGCAAAGTTTGACGTGCAAAATCCGCCGCTGAATTTCACTCTGAACCAGGCCGAGGTAAAAGAAACCGGGGCCCTATCTCACATGGGGATGCAGGTAGCCTCTACCGAAGAAGTTCTTGCCATCCGAAAGAGGTGGGAAGAAGTGGGCCTGATCACGCGTGATGAAATGCAGACTAATTGCTGTTACGCCACGCAGGACAAAACCTGGGTGCGCGATCCGGACGGAAACGAGTGGGAAGCTTTTGTCGTCCTAAAGGACAATCTTCCAGAGCAGCCAGCGAAAGCTGCGGAGGCATGTTGCGCGCCCGGATGTTGCGCTCCGCCAATGCGTGAGGCCTTGTGACGGAAAAGACGAAAGTTCTGTTCGTATGTACCGGAAACTCGGCACGCAGCCAGATGGCGGAAGGCTATTTGCGAAGCGTTGCCGGTGACCGCTACGACCCGATTAGCGGGGGCATCGCTCCGAAAGGAATAAATCCGCTAGCAGTGGAAGCCATGCACGAAATCGGCATAGACATCTGTGCGCAGAAGTCGAAAGACATCGAAGCGGTTTCAAGCATGAATATTCCATACGTTGTGACGGTTTGTGATAACGCCAAAGAACAGTGTCCGATTTTGCCGGGCACGATCAGGTCCTTGCACTGGAGCTTTGAAGATCCTGCATCCGCGATTGGGCCACGCGAACGACAGCTGGAGGTTTTTCGAAAAGTGCGGGACCAGATCGTCAAGCGAATCGAAGAAGAGCTACTCAACGAATCCGGCGTCAGGCTCACTGGATGATACCTAGACACGCAGCAGCATTGGCGGAAGCACTTGGCACCGGAATGTTGGTGACGGCGGTCGTCGGATCCGGAATTATGGCAGAGCGACTGGCGGGCGGCAACGTTGCACTCGCTTTGCTTGCGAATACGATTGCTACGGGTGCGATTCTGCTGTCGCTGATTTTTACACTGGCGCCCCTCTCCGGTGCCCACCTGAATCCTGCGGTAACTTTTTGCATGGCAGTCCGCGGATTGTTCGAGTGGCGCAGGGTGCCCGCCTACATCGCCGCCCAATTTGCAGGAGGGAATTGCAGGAACGTGCCTAGCGCACGTGATGTTTGCAGTGCCTGTTTTCTCGGAGGGACACCATCAGCGCGTGGGCTGGCCACAACTGATCAGCGAATTTGTGGCGACGTTTGGACTGCTCTCAGTGATCTGGGGATGCTTACGGAACCAGTCCAAAGCTGCGATCCCGTTGGCGGTGGCGGGCTACATAACGGCGGCCTATTGGTTTACTTCTTCTACTTCGTTCGCCAATCCCGCCGTCACACTCGCAAGATGTTTTACGGATAGTTTTGCCGGCATCCGACCCATTGACGTGCCCGGATTCGTTTTGGCGCAGATGTTGGGAGCGCTTACTGCCACTGCGCTTTTCTCCATGCTGCCTCCCTCCACGTCCGCAGCTGTGGCAGCGGTGGAGGCGGCGCGCGGGCATTCCATTATTTCGAATACCTGAATATTTCGTCCCCAGGATGATTCCTGTAAGTTGCCGCAATTCGGGAATTTAGCCTTGAGCTCTGTCGCGAGATTAATGTTCCACCCTGCCTGTGCCGCCCAGACTTTTTCGCCAGAATGCAGATGGAAGCTGTTCACCATCCGCTGATAAAAATCAGGAAAGATGTCGGCCCTATACATCCACGTTGCTGAGTTAGACGAGATAATTCTCCGCCCATCGCACGTGAAGTTCTCAAACCCGGGGATTGAATCGTCGAAGAAAATAGGTTGCTGGTGGCAGAGATAGTGTCCGAGCACCAGGCTGGACTGGTAATCCACGAAGATTACGTCATTGGTAGAAACGTGCTGGTGGATGTAGGCAATGGCGGCATCCATTTGCCTGCGATCCTGATCGGCGCGCAACAAATACGGGCGATGCGGCTGAGGAAAGATATAACAAAGCATAACCATGAGCGCGGCGAGCAGTAATCCGTAAGGCTTCCGCGTTTGCAATCGGGCCAGCGCGGCACTCACTCCTGCAATTGCAAAGACACTGAGATAGATCGAGTGGCGCGTGCCTCCATAGGGATACCTGCCCGCGATTGCGGCTGCGCAGCCGATGATGAACGGAAGTACGAGTAGAACCAGCAGTGGAAGATTTGGTTCTCCAGGAGTTGCTTTTCGACTTTGTCTCCACGGCGGCGCAATTCCGGCGAGGAAGATCAATGCCGCGATGTCACCTACGGCAAGCTGTCCGAACAGGAATTGGAAGACCCCGAAGGTTCTGGCGAAAATGAATACCAGTAAGTGATCGCGGCCAGAGTGGAAGTACGAATTTGTGAGGTAAAGCCCGGCCCATCCATTCGCGGTCAGGTCGGCTGGATTGCTGCCTCGATACTTGGAGATATGCGTCTGATAGAGAAAAATCAAGAGTCCGAGAGCGCAGGCTTGCCCGAGTGCCCATCCGGCAATTAGCTGGAAAGAATATTCTCCCTTCGTAAAACGCAGAACCGCGTACCCTCCAATGGCGATCGCGAACAAGATCGCTGAGTAATGGGTCAGCATTCCAAGACACAGAAAAAACGCCGAGAGCAGCATCAGAACCGGCGAATTTCTGTCGAACGCTTCTTCGAGCAAGTAAGAGCAGCTGGCTAGAAAAAATAGCAGCAAGGCGTATTGCCGCACCTCCGCCGAAATGGAAACCAGCGGAGGAAGGAAGGTAGCGAACAGCAATCCGATCAGAGCGGCGTTGCTGCCGAGGATGCGAGTGAGCCATTTGTAGAGAACCCAGCAAAACGCCGTGCCTGCGATTACGCACGGCAACCGTAGAACAAACTCCGAACTTCCGAAAGTTCGCATTGCATGAAGAGCGAAGGTCAGCAGCGGAGGATGCGCATTGGTGAGGCTGGCCTGGTAGGCGAGCGTCCACGACGCTTTGTTTGCGAGACGAAAATGTAGGGCTTCGTCGGGATTGAGGAAGGTTCCCCAAGCGGCCCGCAGACGCAACAAAAGCGCCACAAAAATGAAAACGCACGCGAGGAGTGTTTTGTTCGCTGAGACCCAAGTTCCGAGAGCTCGGAGAGGCGTTCTATCGGAAGTCACGAAGCCTATGGATTCTAGCATTTGCCTTAGCTCCGGAAGTTGACACCCTTCCGCACCCACTTTATTCTTAAAGTCTGGCCTGTTAAGGTCGTATCCGCTGAATCCTTTCGATTTTGGCGGGAGCGCAGGAATCTCGATGTTCATTGAAATTTCCGAGCTGGAGATTCATCCCATAGATTGGGATGAGCGCTATGAACCGGGGGCGCTGGATTTAGGTCCTGACTATCTGCAACACGGCGCTGTTTTGACCACGGGCCGGGCTCAGCTGGTCGAAGAACATCACGGTAAGCATAATAAGATCAAAGACATACGCTTGGCTGGTGATTTAACGGCCACGCTTGAGATGGCTTGCGCACGTTGTTTGGATCCGGTCACGCATCATCTTGAGCGGAAATTCGATTTGCTCTACCGCCCGGTTGGTTCAGATTCGGGACGAGAAGAGCTTTCCATCACAGCGGCCGAGGCCGAGGTCAGTTATTATCAAGGGAAGGGTCTCCCTCTCGAGGATGCCATCCAGGAGCAAGTATTACTGGCCGCTCCCCTGAAGGCTGTGTGCCGGGATGATTGCAAAGGTCTCTGCCTTCATTGTGGGAAGAATTTGAACCTCGAGCAGTGCTCGTGTTCGGTGCCGATGGAAGATCCTCGCTGGGCGGCCCTGAGGGATTTACGAAGTAAACTAGAGCACTAGCCTCCTGTCGTATTTGCTAGTTGCTGCATTCACCACTAAAATTCTCACGAGATCTGAGAAGAGTTTGAAACGCGGCGGTCGAAACGCGGCCGCGATTATTTTGTAAACAAAGGAATTTCGATGCCTAATCCCAAACGACGGCACTCTAAGAGACGCACCAGCATGCGGCGCGCCCATGATGCCCTGACCACCCATTCGCTTTCAGAGTGTCCGAATTGTCACGAGCGCAAAATGCCGCATCGTGCCTGCCCAAAATGCGGTCATTATAAGGGCCGCGAAGTTTTGAACGTTAAGGAAGCCAGCTAGTCCAACCACTCCATGCCTAGCGTCATCGCCTTGGACGCAATGGGTTCTGAGCGCGCGCCGAAGCCTGAGATCGAGGGCTCGATCCAGGCTGTGCGCCATCACGGCGTCGAGGTCATCCTCGTTGGCCCGGAACCTGCGATTCGCGCCGAACTGGCGCGCCATCCTGCCGCAACCGGCCTTCCAATCAGCATCGTACACGCCAGCGAAGTAATTACCATGGAAGACAAAGCAGTGCAGGCGGTGCGCGCCAAGCGTGACTCCTCCATGAGAGTAGGGCTGCGGCTGGTGCGGGACGGCCGCGCTGCGGGTTTTGTGACCGCAGGCAACACCGGCGCGGCCATGGCCGCTGCGAAGATGGTACTGGGAGCGATTCCGGGCGTGGATCGTCCCGCGCTGGCGGCGGTGTTTCCTACCGCGCTTGGTACGGCCGCTTCATTGCTTGACGTTGGTGCGAACGTGGATTGCAAGCCGCACAATCTTGAACAGTTCGCGGTAATGGGTGAAATTTATTTTCGCAGCATGTTTGGAACGGCGCGGCCGCGCGTCGGATTGCTGTCCATCGGCGAAGAAGAGACTAAAGGCAACGAGCTTACCCGCGAGGCATTTCAGCTTCTTAAGCGGCTTCCGATAAATTTTGTGGGCAACGTTGAAGGTCGCGATCTTTACAACGGAGAAGTTGACGTCATTGTCGCCGACGGATTTGTCGGCAATGTTGCGTTGAAGATTTCTGAAGGGGTAGCGCACTTGGTCCGCAACACGCTCAAGGAGACTCTGCGCGCGACCATTACACGGCAAGTAGGATATTTGCTTTCGCGAAGCGCATTTTCTGACTTTAAAAAGCGTCTCGATCATACCGAATACGGAGGCGCTCCGCTGCTCGGCATCAAGGGGATCTGTTTCATCACCCACGGATCGTCGAATGCGAACGCCATCAAGAATGCCATTCGGGTAGCGGCGGAATTCTCTGAGCACAATATTAATGACGCAATTGAGAAGCAACTGGCGAAAATAGAAGTTCACGCATGAGAGTGAGCGTCATCATTCCGAGTCGGAGTTAGGCCTGAGAGGGGATCTTCGACTTCGCTCAGGATGACACGAGAGATTGTAAGTTTATGACATTCGATTCCACAGCTGACGCGGGTTCGATCGCGCTGCTTTTTCCCGGGCAGGGTTCGCAATCGGTCGGCATGGGGAAAGAGCTGACGGAGAAATACGAAGTTGCTCGCCGCACGTTTGAAGAGGCGGACGAAGCGCTGGGATACAAACTATCGCAGCTCTGCTTTGAAGGTCCTGAAGAACAGCTTCGCTTGACTGAAATCACGCAGCCGGCAATTTTGACGGCCTCGGTGGCGGCTTTTCGTGTGCTGAAAGAACGAAGCGACAATAAAATCAACTTTGCCTTCGTTGCCGGACACAGCCTCGGGGAATATTCTGCGCACGTCGCAGCCGGCACCATTGCATTTGCCGACGCGGTTCGCACTGTCCGCGATCGCGGCAAGTACATGCAGGAGGCGGTGCCCGTCGGCGTCGGAGCGATGGCCGCCATTCTTGGACTGGCGATTGATAAGGTCGCGGAGATTTGTGCGGACGCCGCGCAAGGAGAAGTTTGCGAGCCAGCCAACATTAATTCTCCCGAGCAGATCGTGATATCCGGCAACTCTGCGGCGGTGGAACGCGCCGCGAAGCTGGCCGATGAGCGCGGAGCCAAGCGCGCCAAACTGCTGCCGGTAAGCGCACCTTTCCATTGTTCGCTGATGAAGCCGGCACAAGACCGCCTCGCAGTCGATCTTCGAGCCCTGAATTTTCACCAGCCCTCAGTTCCAGTGATTTGCAATGTGGAAGCGGCTGTTGTGGACGATGCGGAACGGAGTCGCGCTGCTCTCATCCGCCAGGTCACAGGGTCCGTTCGATGGGATGAATCCATGCGGCGACTATTCTCACAAGGCGTTCAAAAGTTCATTGAGGTGGGGCCAGGAAAAGTATTGTGTGGATTGCTGCGGCAGATTGATCGCGCCAAAACTTGTATGAATGTTGCAGACGAGGCTTCATTGCAGAAGACTGTGGAGAGCTTCAGCGCGAGCGGCTAATTCTCGGATGAAGCATTGTTCACCGCGCCCGCGCCAGCACCAGGGTTATGTCGTCCGGCTGCTCATTGGCGCCGATCCAATCTTCTACCGCAGCTGTCACGATCTCGGTAATTCTTTGCAGAGGCAAGTCTTGGTTTTGCTGGACCAACTCAATCAGCCGCTCTTCACCGAATTCTCCGAAATCGTTTTCGGGTTCCGTTACGCCGTCGCTGTAAGCGAGAAACAGGTCACCACGTCCTAAAGGTACAGACCGCTCCTCGTAATGCACCTGATCGAACAATCCGACGACCGTTCCTCCGCGATCGAGCCTGCGGATGGAACCGTCCCGGCTCAAAACGATGGGCGGGAGATGCCCGCCATTGCTGTAGGTGAGAGTGCGTTCGCGTTCGTCATAAAGGCCAAGAAACAACGTCGCGTATTTCTCCATCGGGGTGCTCTCAAATAGCTGGTGATTCAAAAGAGACAGCAATTTGCCGGGATAGACTTCCGCTCCGCGCAGTTCCGAATACGATAGAACGCTGGAACTCGGTCCCGCGCCCACCGCTAAGCTCTCACTTAATACCGGAATATTTTCCAGGCTATAAGCTCTGACCGCTGAGTGAATCGTGGCCATCAGCAGCGCAGCCGAAATCCCTTTTCCGCTGATATCACCCACGGCCAGAATCAGCCGCTCGGAGTTTAGTTTAAGGAAGTCGTAATAGTCTCCGCTGACCGTGCGTGCGGGGCGGCAAAACCCATGCACTTCGAGCGTTGAGAGTTGGGCAATATGGCGCGGGAAAAGCTGTGCCTGCACCTCTTGCGCAATTGAGATCTCGTTCTCCAGGCGCTGCTTTTCTTTCTGCTCCTCGACCAGCTTCTGGAGCGAAGTGGTCATGGAGTTGAACGAATTTGCCAGCGTCGAAAGCTGGTCAGTGGACCTGATCGGAATGCGGTGCGTGAAGTCTCCACGATTGATGTGCTTGGTCGCCGCGTAAAGTTGGGCCACTGAGCCCGTGACCGTGCGGGTAAGGTGCGTTCCGATAAGGATCGCAACCAATTCGATAAATGCGAAGACGAGAAAGGCTACCAGCAAACTTAGTTCGATGGCGGGCGCGAAGTCCCCTAAAGCCGCGAAAAGATGCTCGTACAGTTTGGAAACACGGGTCTGTACGCTGATGGCAGCTGGACTGGAACTATCACCACTGTCCCAATCCACCACCCGTACCGAGGTTGCAAAGCTTACCCCGCGGTCCAACGCACGAACTGGATCCGGCACCGCACCGGCGATATATGTGGGATTGAGTTGGCCCGTGCCGGTATCCAAAACGTATTCACTGTCGGATTTGGACGGAGATGACGTGCTGGCCGAAGGCTTCTCTTTCGTGTCTGGAACCGGGGCGACGGCGCTCTTCTCAATCCTGCGGCGCGTCAGGCCGGATGCATAAAGCGTGATCTCTCCGAGATTGGCGGCCAGTTCTTGCACGAAGTGCTGGTCCAGCGGCTCGCTTGAGATCACGGTCAGTTTCTGCGCGCCGAGCGGAAGAATTTCTACAGCTCTCAGGAAGAGCCGGCCGCCGTCGCGTACCACCTCCTGGAAGTGAGTCGTGAGGTAAGCCGGCAAAGTCGCGGGCGCGGCCTTGATCCCAGACTTGCCACCTTCCAGGATTTGTTTTCCACCTATCCAAACTCTAACGTCGCGATCTTCCATCTCGCTATCGCCACCCGCTTTAAGCCGTGCTTGGAGCGACCCCATCACAGTCTCCGGCTTGGAGCCATCTTGCAGGCGGGCTGCGATATCGCGGGCCATTGTTGAATTGGCTGCCGCCAGGCTCTTCAGCTCTGAATTCAGTGAGGTGGTAACGATGAAAGTGGCAAACTGTCCCGAGAAGAGATAGGCAGTTCCCAGCGCCAGCGCGACCAGCATAAATACCGGAATCACGCCGATAAACACATAGGTGACAATCAGCCGGTTGCGGAGCCTCCAGAGAAGCCTTTCTTTTGCCCAGCGAAATGCCAGAACTGTAAAGAGCACCACAACGAGCGTGCTAAGAAAAGTGACCCAGAATCCGAGGCTCTGTCCAAATGAGACATGGAACCTTCCAAGAAGTCTCTCGAGGCCAAATAAAAGTACGTCGAGTCCTAGCAGGTACCACGTGGCAATTGCCAGTTTGCTGGCCGGCCACATTCCGGCTTCAATCAAGAGCCGACGTGCATGGTAGGAAGTGACATTCATAGTGCAAAGACGAATTGTAGACGGGTTGCAGCGTACATCATCTCAGCCACTCAAATTTCGGGATAAAAATCGAAAAACGCGTCCAAGCTACCCTTCAATTGCTTCTCGATTTCGTCCTTACTGCCTTCCAGGACATGCATGGTGACGTGCGCTTCGCGTCCGTTCTTCAGTTTAAGCGTGGCATCGCCAATTTCTGCGATCTCTTCTGACGGCAAAAGACGTAATCCGTAAATCAAGGTTAGATTTGCCATCCCCCGATTTTAATCGTTTTCACTCATGTGACTACCTGCCGATATTCTGAACTCGCGATGCGTTCCAGGAGAATGAAAACGGTATCGGCTGTCCGGTCCCTGATAAAATGCCCCTGTGCTCAGAACTTATTTAATGTTTCTTGCGTGCCTGGCTCCGCTGGCCCAGGCGCAGCAAGCCAATACTCCAGCCTCTCAGCCCAAAGTTAAAGTCAACATGCTGAACGTATGCTCGCCCTCGGCTGAGGAGAAGCAGGAGATTTCAGCTGCGCTCGCTCACGTCCCTGGCAAACCGAGTTTTGCTCCCGACTTTGAGATCGATCGCGGACAGTCCACGCTCGGCGATACGCCCGGATTTCTCCAGGCCGGCGCCGACACGAAGATCGCTCATGATTCCGCATTGGCGACCTGGGTCCGCATGCGCCGGGAGCTGCCGGCTCCGGCGATGTTTTCCACCGTGCAATATTCGTTTAGCGTGGATTCGAAAATGATGGTGGAGACTCTGGTGTTTAAGGTGCGCGATCCGAAAGACTTGATGCAGCTCGCGATCGAGGACACGGCTTCATCCGTAACCAGCCCGGCAGCAATGCTGGGGATGAACACTCCAGCGGCGCACATTAAGCTCGAGCGCTTCGGGAAAGCTTCCGTAGCTCTGGCGCGCTGCCTTGGGTCGGAGGGAAGCCCAGCTCCCGATCAGAGCGCGTTTGAGCCAATTTTTCGAGATGCTTCGTCAATTGTTTCAAACTATAGAAAGCTGCTTGACGCTAGACAGACGGTGCCAGGGGAACTTGCCCGCACCGAAACTCATGTTCGAGCAAGATCGAAAACGCAATCGCAAACCAGCAATAAAGCTCCTTCGAAAACGACATCCACCAGTGATAAATAGCACAGCCCCAAACCATTTGTTTCGAATACGATCGGCGAGCGTGATCGCTCGCATCGCAGTCTAGGCGGGTGATGCAAAAACCCGCCATGAATCGAATCGTTTAAGTTTGCAATCTAATTGTGTCGCTGCTGTTTTATAAGGATTGGTTTCGCAATATCTGAATATGGAAGACTTTCGCAAGGTCGTAATCGTAGGCTCTGGTTGCGCCGGCCATACCGCCGCTCTGTATGCGGCCCGGGCGAATCTGAAGCCGCTAGTCATCGAAGGGCACGAGCCGGGCGGCCAGCTTTCTCTTACAACGCTGGTGGAAAATTTCCCCGGCTTCCCCGAAGGGATTCAAGGCCCGGAATTGATCGAGAACATGCGCCGCCAGGCAGCGCGCTTCGGCGCCGATTACAAGCTCGGACACCTTACAACGGCCGATCTGAGTAAGCGGCCGTTCACATTGCAATTCGGCAAAGAAACTGTTCATGCCGAGACGCTCATCATCGCTACTGGAGCGTCCGCCCGCTGGCTGGGATTGCCCAATGAACAGGCGCTTATCGGACACGGGGTTTCATCCTGCGCTACCTGTGATGGCTTCTTTTTCTCTGGCAAAGGAATCGCTGTTATTGGCGGCGGCGATTCAGCCATGGAAGAGGCTACTTTTCTTACTCGCTTTGCCAACAAGGTCACTCTCATCCATCGCAGCGATCAGTTTCGAGCCTCGAAGATTATGCTCGAGCGGGCGCAGAATAATCCGAAAATCGAATTCCTTACCAGCACTGTCGTGGACGACGTGATGGATGTCTCCAACAAAGAGGTAACGGCGCTCAAGCTGCGCAATACTAAGACCAACAAGGTATGGGATTTTCCCACCAGTGCCATGTTCCTGGGCATCGGACATATTCCCAACGCGAAGATGTTCGCCGGACAGCTCGACATGGACCAGGATGGCTATCTGAAGACGACTGACTATGTCCTAACTCGCGTGGCAGGAGTTTACGCTTGCGGCGACGTCCAGGACCGACGCTATCGCCAGGCGATTACCGCTGCCGGCTCCGGCTGCATGGCCGCGCTCGAAGCTGAAAAGTTTCTGGAGGAGCTGGGGAAGTAAGCCGCAATATTTTTCTCAGATCGGAAGGCATTATGGCAAAAGAACAAACAACCTGTTCTCACGTCAATCAGATAAAGGACGTCACTCCTAGCGCGAAGGGTTGCGAAGAGTGTTTGAAGACAGGTGATAGCTGGGTCCACCTGCGGATGTGTTTGAGTTGCGGACACGTCGGATGCTGCGACTCCTCAAAGAACAAGCATGCCACCAAGCACTTTCATCACACCAAGCACCCCATCATGCAATCGTTCGAGCCCGGGGAAAACTGGCGCTGGTGTTACGTGGATGAAATGTTTTTATAGGAGTCAGAACGGTGCCAGATCAGGCGTATCTTGTGTTACTTTTGTGACTTACGGCACTCGCACCATCGTTATCTTCACGCGCCGGCGTGACGACGGTAAGCTGGTGTGGTGAGCACGTTTCTACGAACTGTCCCTTTATTCATAGTCTTGTCTGCTGCCTTCTGTCTGACACCCCTGCCTTCCGCCGCACAGCAGCAAGATGAGAACGCACGAAAAATTACGAGTAAAGTGATGCCCTCTTACCCCTCGGTCGCGCGAAGTATGCATCTCGTGGGAACGGTCAAGATGGAAGCGACTGTTAACCCGTCCGGATCTGTAAAGCACCTCTCGGTGAAGGGCGGACATCCTGTGTTGGTGCAGGCCGCGAACAACGCTGTCATGTTCTGGAAATTCGAGCCGGGTTCGCGCGAGACAGTGGAAGAAATCGAAATAAAATTCAATCCGTAGCCGAATTTCTTCGCGCTCGTTCCAGAGCCCTCGTGCATTCTTTCTGAAGTGTGATACAAAA
>JBEEGK010000249.1:0-3002 GCA_041166845.1 Acidobacteriaceae bacterium | reverse complement strand
CAAAATCCATAGGCAACGATCAACAGGCAACGATCAACTGGCAACGACCAACGCTAAATCCATCGACACTGTGATTTAGCATTCGCCCTGTTCCGTTTTCAGCCGCATTCTGCTTCCACGCCGTCACGGCGGGGACTGGAACGCCCCTTCGTCAGCGATGGCTTTCCGGATGGGTGACAGAGCTACGAGTCAGGATTGTAGCAGGTGCATGTGGGCTGGTGGCACTGGCACCAGCAGGGGTGGCAGCCGTGCGCCGGCAGCTAACAAGGGCCTTGTCTTCAGGACAAGAGGGACTTTAGACGCGGCTGATCATCCGTGCTTGGGGGACGATCGGATGAATCTTCGGTAGCTTTTCCGATTCGAGGTGCGGAACTTCGTCGAAGTCCTTAAATTCGTGGAGCCCGTCGGTGATGGCGCTCAGGCTGGCGTTCGATTTCTCAAGCACCGAAAGCAGGTACTTTCGGGCCACGGGGCGGTCGGAAGGGTGAATCAGCTTCCACCAACGCCTGACCGACTCCTGAATATCTCCTTCAGACTTGGCGTCTTCTACCAAGGCATCAATCAGTCTGTAAACCTTGCTCTTTACGGCCTGATAAGAGATGGAAACTTCCTGCGCCATCGTGACTCTCCCCGCATTTTCTAGCAATACTGTCGCCAAACGCCAGAACCAAAGATTGCTGTAACTTGGGTGTAACATTAATCCTCCACTTTCAAGAAATGGGAAGTGGCATATGTTTATTTGTAGAATCCGCGAAGCCCGAGACGGCATTTCAGTAAAGAACGAAGCGGTCACACAGACTTTGTGTCGTAGAATGTGCCGCACTCGCAACCGCTACCAATCTGCTCCGGCTTCGCCACTGGTCGCGGAACCGAGCGTCGTCGGGCGACTTCCGACACAGTCTCAGCTCAAATTCTGGAGGATTCATGAGGCAGTTGCTTAGGGCAATCTTGTTTGTAGTGTTTTGCGGAAGTCTTTGGGCGCAGGAACCTGCCCTGGCAAATGGCGATCGGATGTTTTTACCGAGCGATATGTTTTGGGGATTCGCACAGTTTGAAATCGCTCCCCCGCATAACGAGATTGATCCGAACTTGTGCCGCGCGGACGCTGGAAGTTATGGCGGAGTCAACGCTCCCTGCACGGCTTTCGCCCGTTACGCGCTTTCGGGACTCCTGGAAGTCCGTCCCTTTGGACGCGGTCCGCTGCGGCGCTTCATGTTTTTTGGCGAACCCAACTTCCTCTTCGGACGAAATCTTCCTCACACGCTTTACACCTGGTCATTCGATGCGATTGGCGTCGAGCATTCCTGGGGTGCGGCCATTTATCTCGGCAAAGGCTTTGAAGCCCGAGTTACACAACACTTTTTGTTTGATCGTCTAGGCTCGCGTGACAGGAACCTCGGCGCCGCCGACCTCGGACCGAATGGGCCGTGGGGAAGATATAACGCCATCGGAGTGAGGAAATACTTTGGCTCCCGACGATGGTAAGGACGAGTTTAAGTATGCTTCAGAACGTTTATTACAAAGCGGCGGCGCGGCCGAGATTCGAGCGCGTAATTTCTCGCCGCCCCGAAACCCGTGATCCCGATGTGTGCGATTGAGAGCCAGCGTTCCAGCCGATGATGTCCGCTGCGGTGAAGCAGATAAGAAATGCCGACAGACGTCGCTGCACCTGCTGCCTCCAAGCTGACAAATCCTGCGGAATTATTCACCACGTCGTCCGGGATCAGTATCTCCTCGCGTCCGCGAGCCTGCATATTGCGAGTGGAAGCGTAGTCGAGTCCACGAAAGACCGCTACGCCAGAAAATAGTAAAACGTTCGTGTGGTCCCAAAAGCGATGCGGAGAAGCTTCCGAGTCGTCCGAGTGGTTACCGGCAATTTCAGAACTGGCGGAGTTTGCGGTTTGGGGATCGATTGCCGCTTTCTGTGCTTCCAAATGCGTCGGACGGTAAAGCGCAACCGCGACCACGAACATCAACGCACCGCGAAAAATGGCAGTCCGTGCAAACATGTTTTCGATTGTACGTTCGGAGCAGCACGCCGCGTGTTTACCCTTCTTGTGAGTCACCGATATTTCACGAGCACCGCTTATCCCTCTATAATTGAACGTTTGCCATTGATTCGCGATTGATATCTGGAGGCCCAGCATGACTACGAATTCTTATAACGGTGTGTCTTTGCCCGCAAACGGCGCCCGCATCGGCTACACCGACGGCAAGTATCAGGTGCCGGACAACCCCATCGTTCCCTTTATCGAAGGCGACGGAACCGGACGCGACATCTGGAAGGCCTCTGTGCGGGTTTTCGATGCGGCGGTTGAGCGGGCATATAAGAACAAGCGAAAGGTCGCATGGTACGAAGTTTTCGCGGGAGAGAAAGCGAAGTCTAAATTCGACAACTGGCTTCCAGACGACACCATCTCCGCAATCCGTGATTTTCGTGTCGCGATCAAAGGACCGCTGACAACGCCTGTGGGAGGTGGCATTCGCTCGTTAAACGTTGCACTGCGACAGATCCTCGATTTGTATGCCTGTATCCGGCCGGTGCGCTATTACAAGGGAACGCCGTCTCCAGTGAAGCATCCGGAGCGTCTCAACATCGTCATTTATCGCGAGAACACCGAGGACGTTTACGCGGGTATTGAGTGGGAACAGGGAACGCCAGACGCTGCGAAGCTAATTGAGTTTCTCAACAAAGACATGCTGAAGAGTGGCAAGAAACAGATCCGGTTAGATTCCGGCGTTGGCATAAAACCAATTTCCATCACCGGAACCAAGCGACTGGTGCGGATGGCAATCCAATATGCGCTCGAAAGCGGGCGTCCCAGCGTGACGCTGGTACACAAAGGGAACATTCAGAAATTTACCGAAGGCGCATTCCGAAAATGGGGATACGAACTCGCCACCGAAGAATTTCGCGATCGCGTCGTCACCGAGCGTGAGAGCTGGATCCTCGACAACAAAGACAAGAATCCGAATATCACTCCGGAGGAAGCTGCCAATCT
>JBEEGK010000248.1:0-17484 GCA_041166845.1 Acidobacteriaceae bacterium | reverse complement strand
CAAAATCGTGAAGTTCGAAGGCGCCTACCACGGCCTACACGACGCCGCTCTGGTCAGCGTAAAACCGCATGCGCCGGATTACGGCGACATCAAAGCTCCCACGTCCGTCACTGGAGGACTTGGGGTCCCTAAGGCTAGTCTTGAGAATGTAGCGATTGCTACCTTCAACGATCTGGCCAGCGTGGAAAATCGCTTCAAGCAGAATCCAGGACAGATTGCCGCGATTATTCTCGAACCCATCCTGATGAATGTCGGTCTCTGCATGCCGGAGCCGGGATTCTTAAAAGGCCTGCGCGACATTGCCACGAAGAACGGCGCATTGCTCATCTTCGATGAGGTGAAGACTGGAGCGAAGTTGAGCTGGGGAGGCGCTTCCGAATATTTCGGCGTGCATCCTGACATGATTTGTCTGGCTAAATCCATCGGCGGAGGATTGCCGCTGGCCGCGTTCGGAACTCACAAGTCGGTCATGGACCTCATCTCGCAACATAAAGTCTTTCACGGTGGAACTTACAACACGAATCCGGTCTCGATGGCGGCTGGGCTGGCGACCTTCGCCTCAGTGCTCACACGCGAGAATTACACTCACGTGGACAAATTAAGCAAAAAGCTCACTGATGGTTATCGCAAGATCGTCGCGAAAGCGGGAATCCAGGGGTACATTGCGAGCGCCGGCGCGAATGGGGCATTGATGCTCTATCCCAGAGAGATTCGCAATTATCGCGACTGGGAAGCCATTGATGTGGATTTGTGGCGTCACTACTGGTTCGCGATGGTCAATCGTGGAGTGATGGCGCAGCCCTACTGGTGGGATGAGCAGTGGACGATTTCGGTGCAGCACACCGAAGCCGATATTGATAAGCACCTTTCGGCATTCGAAGATGTGGCTCCGGCGTTGGCCAAAGCACAGCAGGAACGTACCGAGCCAGTGGGAGCAGCTGTTCACTAGGATTCGGAACGGCACAGATACCCCTAGCGGCTTGCAATTCCTGCTGACCAATCGAGAGTCATGACAATTGCCAACGAGCAGGCTCTGCAAGCCGTCGATCAACACATTGAAGCACCGCATCTCAAGCGGGTGCTAGGGCGCAGAGACTTAGTACTGCTCTTCGTTGTCGCGGTCTTCAATTTGAATGTGGTCCCGTCCATTGCTGCGAATGGTGGGGTCACAGTCTGGTTGTGGATCATCGCGCTCACCTTATTCTTCTGGCCGCAGGGAATCGCGGTGATCGAGTTAGCGCACCGCTATCCGGGAGAAGGCGGAGTTTATCTCTGGGCGAAGGAAGTCTTCGGCGACTTGCACGGCTTCCTCTCGGGATGGTGCTACTGGACGAACAATATGCTTTACGTTCCGACGGTGATGCTGTACTTCGTCGGAGTCTCAGTGTTCGTGCTGGGTCCGGGCCACGAGTCGCTGGCGGATAACAAAGGCTTTGCGTTAGGCGCCTCGCTCTTGTTGCTCACGCTGCTGACTGTTCTCAACATTGTTGGCCTTGGAGTGGGGAAGTGGCTGAATAATCTCGGAGGCATTGGCACCGGCATCGCTGCCGCCGTGCTGATCGGACTGGGCGTGATCGTTTGGATACGTTTTGGGACGCCTGTAACAGCGGCAGATTTTCGCGTCCCGGCGAATCCTAGGTTTGTTCTAAATTCTTTCGGGGTGATCTGCTTTGGACTGGTCGGCCTGGAACTGGCTTCGGTCATGGGCGATGAGATTCGAGATCCGCAAAGGACTCTCCCCGGAGCGGTTGCGTGGGGCGGAGTAGTTTCAGGATTGCTCTACATCGGTGCGACGCTGACTCTACTCGTGGCGGTCGGAAAGAACGATATTAGCGTGCTGCAGGGAATCGTGCAGGCCGTCGCTCACATGGCGGCGAGGGTAAGCGCAGCCTGGATTGTTGCACCGTTTGCGCTGATGCTCAGCCTCTCAATTGCCGGCATCGGATCGGCGTGGATGGGTGGTTCAGCGCGCATTCCATTCGTGGCTGGCCTGGATTCGTACATGCCGTCGTGGCTGGGGAAAGTGCATCCGCGATATGCGACGCCCTACGCTGCATTAATCGTGCAGGCAATAGTTTCGCTGCTGCTGGTGATTATCAATTTTGCGGCATCTGGAGGGGTACAGGAAGCTTTCCAGACCATGTTGTCACTCGCGGTCGTCTTGCAGTTGGTGCCATTTGTTTACGTCTTTGCGGCGCTGTTGAGATTCGCCTTTAAGCCGCAAGACGGTCGCGGTCGTTACAGTAGAACGGTGCTGATGCTTGCAGGCGGCAGTGGATTGCTGACAACAATTCTAGCGATCGCAGTGGCTTTCTCTCCAGCGAAACAGATCACTTCAGTGTGGCGCTACGAGATAACCATGGTTGGGCTGACACTATTTTTCGTGGGACTGGCAGCATTCTTCTTTTTCGTTTATGGACGCCGCAAGAACGCAGGCCGCGCTGAGGTTTAGTAGCAATTAGTTTTGCAGGAGATGGTTATGCCGAGTGGGATCAAAACGGAAGTCCGAACCTATAAGCTCTTTATCAATGGAGAGTTTGTGGATGCAAAGTCCACGAAAAGCATTCCAGTTTACGATCCCGCCAGTGAAGAAGTGATCGCGCAAGTCCCCGACGCAAATGCCGAAGACGTAAACCGGGCGGTGCAGGCAGCGAGAGAAGCATTTGACAATGGGCCCTGGGGCACTACGACGGCGCAGGAGCGGGGACGAGTCCTATTCCGCCTGGCAGAGAAGGTTCGCCAGAACGCCGCCATGCTGGCCGAACTCGAAGCGCGCAACTGCGGCAAGCCGATTGTCGAAGCGGAATTCGATATGGCTGACGTCGCCACATGCTTCGAATATTATGGCGGACTGGCTACGAAAATACTCGGATATGTGAACCCAGTGCCAGATAACGCGGTCAGCCTGACACTAAAAGAACCGATTGGAGTCGCGGGACAGATTATTCCGTGGAATTATCCTCTACTGATGGCGGCATGGAAGCTCGCGCCAGCTTTAGCCGCCGGTGCCACATGCGTTCTTAAGCCAGCTGAGCAGACGCCACTGACTGCACTGGAAATGGCTAACTGGTTTGCCGAGGTCGGACTTCCTCCAGGCGTCGTGAACGTCATCACCGGCTTTGGAGAGACTTGCGGCGCGCCGCTAGTGCAGCATCCAGACGTCAACAAAATCGCGTTCACCGGCAGCGCAGCTGTGGGCAAAATTATCGTCAAGCAGGCGGCAGACACGGTGAAGCGTATCACGCTCGAATTGGGCGGCAAGTCTCCCAACATCTTTTTTGCCGACGCCGATTTTGAAGCTGCGATTGACGGCGCGTTATTTGGAGTGTTCATCAACCAAGGCGAAGTCTGTTCCGCGGGAAGCCGTATCCTGGTACAGAAGCCGATCTACAAGAAATTTGTAGATGCGATGGTCGAGAAATCCAAAAAGATCAAACTGGGCGCTCCTCTCGACCGGGATACCAAGATGGGCCCGGTGATCAGCAAAGAGCAATACGATCGCGTTCGCTCCTATCAGGAGATTGGAAAAAAAGAAGCGAAGCTAGCGGTGGGCGGGGGACGGGCTGAGAAATTTGCAAAAGGTTTTTACATCGAGCCAACTATCTTCTACGACATGGACAACAGTGCTCGCATCGCGCGCGAAGAAATTTTCGGACCAGTCGCCTCAGTGATTCCATTTGAAGACGAAAAAGATGCGATGAAAATCGCCAACGACTCTCCTTATGGTCTGGCGGCAGCGGTTTGGACGCGAGACATTTTCAAGGCATTCCGAACCGTGAAAGCGCTGCGTGCCGGAATTGTCTGGGTAAATCACATGCAACCCACTTATGTTGAGGCGCCATGGGGCGGCTATAAGCAGTCCGGCTTCGGACGGGAGCTTGGCCCCTGGGGTATCGAGGAATATCTCGAAACCAAGCAGGTACACATCAATCTGAATGAGCAGCCGATCGGCTGGTACTGATAATCTTCGCCGAACAAATCGGCGCTGAGAAAGCATTGATATGGGAACAATTCAACTACGAACTTCCATCCCCGGGCCGAAATCGTTAGCGCTTAGTGGACGCCGCGAGGCAGCAGTGCCGCGAGGCCTCTCCCACGGCACGCCGATCTACGTGCAGAAAGCGCAGGACGCCGTCCTCGAGGATGTAGACGGAAACCGCTACATTGATTTCGCTGGCGGTATCGGATGTCTCAACGTAGGTCATCGCCAGGAACCGGTTGTCTCCGCAATTCGCGAACAGCTGGACAGTTTTCTCCACACCTGTGTGCAAGTTACTCCGTATGAAAATTACATTCGCCTCGCAGAGCGGGTGAATCAGGTCACGCCGGGAAAATATCCCAAGAAAACGTTGTTTGTGAACAGCGGCGCCGAAGCCGTCGAAAATGCGGTGAAGATTGCCCGCGCTCATACTGGACGCTCCGGCATCATCGCTTTTGAAGACGCGTTTCACGGGCGCACAATGATGACGCTCGCCCTAACCAGCAAAACGCATCCCTACAAGGCTGGCTTTGCACCTTTCCCCAGCGATGTTTATCGCATTCCATATGCATATTGCTATCGCTGCTCGTATTCACTGACCTATCCCTCATGCAAAGTATTTTGCGCGCGACATCTGGAAGACACATTCAAGCGTGTTATCGCGTCGGAAGATGTTGCGGCAGTGATTGCCGAGCCGGTGCTGGGGGAAGGTGGATTTGTGGTGCCGCCGCCGGAGTTTTTCGCGACACTGATTGAGATTTGTCACAAGCATGGCGTCCTGTTCATCGCGGACGAAGTCCAGAGCGGTTTCGGCCGCACCGGAAAGCTATTTGCAAGCGAGCATTACGGAATCGAGCCTGACATTATTGTGACTGCAAAGTCACTTGGCGGCGGCCTACCGCTTGCGGCGATCACTGGCCGCGCGGAAATCATGGATGCACCCGGTCCTGGTGGCTTGGGAGGCACTTTTGCAGGCAATCCGCTTTCCTGCGCAGCTGCACTAGCGGTGCTTGATTTGTTCGAAGACAAGAAGCTACTCTCCCGTGCCAACGAGATTGGAAGCGCTTTCCAGAAACGCGCGTTGGAGTGGCAGAGACGCTGGCCGATGGTTGGCGATGTTCGTGGACTGGGTGGCATGCAAGCGATCGAACTCGTGAAGTCCGCAGAGACGCGTGAACCTGCCTCCGAAGAAACCAAGCAGATCGTGCAGCATTGCTATAAGAATGGATTAATTACGCTGTCCGCCGGCTCTTATTCGAACGTGATTCGCGTGCTGGTTCCGCTGGTGATTACGCCCGATCAGATGAGCGAAGCTCTCGACGTGCTCGAGTCTGCGCTGCAAGCTACTCTAGAAAAGACCGGATCACCAGCAGCGCAGTTGGTGTAAGGAAAGCGGCAACATCCGTAACAAACGGTTCGCGTCCAGGGAAAAACAGGGAAAAGTTATGACGGTAGCTGCTGTCACACTGACAAGAGTTTCTAATTTCATCGGCGGTAGATGGACGGAATCAAATTCTGCCGATTGGGTTGACGTAGTCAATCCCGCGACCGGCGAAACCGTTGCGCAGACGCCTCTTTCCGGCGCCGACGAAGTCACTGCCGCGATTGAAGCCGCTGCGGCAGCGTATCCCGAATGGCGTCGCACTCCTCCAGAAGACCGCATTCAGCCTCTCTTCAAGCTGAAACAGTTGCTCGAAGACCACATTGATGAACTCGCACGAATCATCACTACGGAAAATGGCAAGACTTTTGCCGAAGGAAAAGCGGAGCTTCGCCGCGCGATTGAAAACGTGGAAGTGGCCTGCGGAATTCCCATGATGATGCAGGGCTACAACCTGGAAGATGTGGCTCGCGGCATTGACGAAATGATGATCCGCCAGCCGCTGGGAGTAGTGGCAGCGATTACGCCATTCAATTTCCCGGGCATGATTCCGTTCTGGTTTCTTCCTTACGCCATAGCCACCGGCAATGCTTTTATCTTGAAACCGTCAGAGCGGGTGCCGCTAACCATGCGGCGTGCGTTCGAATTGCTTGAACAGACTGGCTTGCCAAAGGGTGTTGCAAATCTGGTGAACGGAGGCAAAACCGCGGTCAATACTTTGCTTGATCATCCCAAGGTGCGAGCGATCAGTTTTGTGGGTTCAACCCCGATTGCGAAATACGTTTACGCGCAAGCGGGAGCGAATGGTAAACGCGCCCAGTGCCAGGGCGGGGCCAAGAACCATGTAATCGTTCTGCCCGATGCCGACATGAGCATGGCCACGCAGATCATCGCCGACAGCGCTTTCGGATGCGCCGGGCAACGTTGTCTGGCCGTTTCTGTAGCTGTGACCGTGGGTGAGGCGCAAAAAACCTTTCGCGACTCTATCACCCAGGCGGCTTCCAATTTGCGGGTAGGGAATGGCCTCGAAGAGGGTGTACAGATGGGGCCCGTGATCACTCCGCAGAGCAAGTCGCGCGTGGAGGCCTTGATAGGCACCGGTGAAAAAGAAGGAGCCAAAGTCCTGCTCGACGGACGCAGCTCGCGAATTCCAAAATATGAATCAGGAAATTTTGTGAAGCCGACAATTTTGGATAACGTGTCCGCCAGCAGCGAATTGGCAGATACGGAAATATTTGGTCCAGTGCTGAGCCTTGTTCACGCCAACGATATGGACGATGCGCTCGCGTTTCTTGAGCGCAGTGCATACGGAAACCAGGCGTCTTTATTTACATCCAGCGGCTCCGCGGCGCGCAGATTTCGCTACGAAGCTCCAGCTGGGAATATAGGCATCAACATCGGCGTGGCTGCTCCCATGGCTTATTTCCCGTTTAGTGGATGGAAAGACAGTTTCTTCGGGGTGCTGCACGGCCAGGGGCGTGATGCTGTGGAGTTCTATACCGAGAAGAAAGTTGTCGTGGAACGATGGGCGAAAGAAAATTCCAGAAAATTCTGATCAGCGTTTGTCACATCATTTCCGTTCCCCACAAATCGTGCAGGTGAACGATTCCTTCTACTTTACGGTCGCCATCCACAACCACCAGCGAAGTAATTTTCTTTTCTTCCATCACGGCGAGGGCGGAGGCCGCGAACGCAGACGCCGCAATCGTTCGCGGATTCTTGGTCATGCACTCTGCCGCTGTGAGGTCAAGGGCGTCCTTGCCGCGATGCTCCAACAGGCGTCGCAGATCGCCGTCGCTAATTACTCCCAGTAGCTTTTCGCCTTCCACTACGGTGGTCAGGCCAAGTTTCTTGCGCGACATTTCGTAGATCACATCCGGCATCTTTGTCTCAGGACCAACCCGGGGAACCTTTCCACCGCTATGCATCAGCGTCTCGACCCGCGCTAGTCGTTTTCCCAACTTGCCGCCCGGATGCAGGTTCGCGAAGTCTTCTTCTTTGAACCCTTTCTTTTCGGATAACGTCATGGCGAGCGCGTCGCCCAAGGCAAGCATGCAGGTGGTCGACGCGGTGGGCGCGAGTCCCATCGAGCATGCTTCTTCCGCGACCGAGCAATCGAGTGCTATATCAGCGGAAGCTGCAAGCGTCGAGATCTTCTGTTTACTGTTAGTAAACACCTCGTCGCAGGTCATGGTAATGATAGGAACTTGCAGCCTTTTCAGGGTTGCCAACAAGCGCAATATTTCTTCCGTCTCGCCACTGGCAGAAAGGGCCAGCACGACGTCACCGCGCACCACCATGCCAAGGTCGCCGTGCACAGCTTCCACCGGATGCATGTAGAGGGAAGGGGTCCCGGTCGAGGTGAGAGTGGCCGCAATTTTTCTGGCGATGATACCGCTCTTACCCATTCCCGTGACAATCACCCGGCCGGTGCAGCGATAGATCAAATCTACGGCTCGGCTGAATGCATCGGACATCGGGCCAGCGATGCGGTCCGCAAGTGCGGTCAGGGCCATCGCCTCGATGCGAACAACGTTCTCTCCAATATCTTTCATGTGGACAGAAGATGTTAGCAAAGTAAAAGCGACGTGAGTAGTTCCGCGATGAGACGCGCGGGTCGCTCAATGCATATTAGCGACCCAAGCTAACTGAAAAACGGTGTTTCGCTACCAGACTCTACAAGCGTTCCGGCGCACCATCGGCTGTCCGGCCTTGCAGCCCCAGGCCTTTTGGAATTCAGGCATATTCTCCACTACGCCATTGACTCGAAATTTTCCCGGCGAGTGTGGATCCACCGTGACCAGCATGCGAGAGAACTCCGGTCGGATTTGCTGACACCAAACCCGTCCAAATCCCAGAAAGAAACGCTGCTCGGGAGTGTATCCGTCAATCTTTTCTGGTTCTCTTCCACCTTTCTCCGCGGCCATCATTTTCTTCAACGCCATCAGGGCAACGCGGGCGCCGCCATTGTCAGCGGTATTTTCGCCCAGCGTGAGCTTGCCATTCAATTTCAGGTCGTCCACGGCGACAAAGTTACTGTACTCATCGGCCACGCAACTGGCGCGCTCTTCGAATTTCTTGCCGTCTTCGGCGGTCCACCAATCGCGCAAGTTTCCTTGCGGATCGTATTTTCTGCCCTGATCATCGAAACCGTGCGTGAGCTCGTGTCCGATGACTAGTCCGATAGCGCCGAAGTTGACGGCGTCGTCCATATTCTTGTCGAAGAATGGCGGTTGCAGAATTCCCGCGGGAAACACGATCTCGTTGTAGGAACCGCTGTAGTAGGCATTGACGGTGGGGGGAGTCATGTCCCACTCATTGCGGTCGAGAGGTTTGCCAATCCTGGCGATCTGTCGCTTTGATTCGAATTCGTTGGCGCGCAGAACGTTTCCAATCAGATCGCCTCGCACAATTTGCAGCGAACTGTAGTCTCGCCACTTATCGGGATATCCGATCTTGTTGCGTATCGCATCGAGTTTCAACTTCGCTTGTTTTTTCGTATCGTCCGACATCCAGTCGAGAGAATCAATGTCTTCGTCCAACGATTTCTCGAGCGCATCTACCATCTTCAGCATGCGCTGCTTGCCATCAGCTCCAAACGTGAGGTCAACGTAACGCTGCCCCAGCGCCTCCCCCAGGGAGTTATCAGTGGAGTTCACACACCGTTTCCAGCGCGGCTTGATTTCTTCCTGCCCGGTTAATGCTTTCTCCATTTTGAAGTTGGCATCTACAAATGGCTGTGAAAGCCACTGGGACGCCTCTTTAAGAAGGTGCCAGCTCACATAAGTCTTTAACGATTCGAGAGACTCAGAATCCAGAACGGCGTTCACCTGCTTGAAGAAGTCGGGATTGGAAACATTCATCTCCGAAAATGCGGGCGTGCCATTTGCAGAGAAGTAACGTGCAAGATAGAAATTCGGAGCGATTGCGATTGCCTGATCACGCGCCATCTTGTGATCGCGATTCTTCGGATCGCGGCGCGCAGTGCGGTCCATCGCCGCTTTGGCAAGCGCAGTTTCGATCCGCAATACGGTTTGCGCTGCTTCACCAGCTTTTTGCGGAGATTCGCCGGCCAGGGTGAACACTTCGGTCGAATATTCCACCAGATGTTTGCGGGCTTCTACTTTTTTAGCATCCTCACTGAGGTAGTAGTCGCGATCCGGCAGCGAGAGTCCGCCCTGATCAATGTAAGCAATTACCAGATTCGCATTATGCAGATCAGGAGCGGAGTAAAAACTGAAAAGTGGATTGGGACCAATGAGATGAACTCGCGCAATGGCATCAATCAGACCAGTCTTGTCTTTTACTTGTGCGATGCGATCAAGTTCTGCCTTGAGAGGCGCGATCCCCTTGGCGTTTGCGGTTTTCTCGTCCATGCATGAGCTGTAATAGTCGCCAATCTTTTGATCAATCACGCTTCGACTGGCGTCGTTGGCTGCAGCTTTATCTAGAATTTGCCGCATGGTGACCTGGTTCCTCTCTTCCAGGTCAACAAAACTCACCCACTCAGATTGATCCGGAGGAATTTGCGTGGTCTTCAGCCAGTTGCCACACGCGTATTGATAGAAGTCCACGCAAGGGTCAATGGTTTTATCAATTGCCTCAATGCTGAATCCCGGTCCAGATGCGGACGAAGGCGATTGAGAAAACGCGGCCACGGCGGCCATAAGGACAAAGGCAGACAAAACAGATGACAAGCGCATGTAGGGCTTCCTCAGAGTGCGTGGAATTCTAACATCGCTACATTGGACGCGTCACATCAACAAACGTTATTGACTGTCGCAGTTTATTCAGCCCAGATATCATGCTCGGGCAAAATCAATGGCCCCGTGCTGCAGCGTATAATCGCCTCAAGGACTACGGCATTCATAAACCTTTTCAAGGTGGTGGGCAGATGGCTCCTACAGGCGACGCTGTGAAGAACAACGGGCATAATGGCAATGGAAACAGTGGGAACGGCAACGGTGCGCTTTCTCCGCGCGCCCAATGGATAGCCCGTCGCAAGAAAGAAAATGCCGGAGGTAATTTCTCCCAGATGCATTTTGCCCGTAAAGGGGTCGTCACAGAAGAGATGGAGTTCGTGGCGCTGCGTGAAAAGCTGCAACCCGAGTTAGTGCGGGACGAAGTGGCGCGCGGGCGCATGATCATCCCCGCCAACATCAACCATCCAGAACTAGAGCCGATGTGCATTGGCGTGGCGTCGCTATGCAAGATCAATTCCAACATTGGCAACTCTGCCGTAACTTCCAACATTGAAGAGGAATTAAAAAAGCTTCACACCTCCGTGCATTACGGCGCGGACACGGTGATGGACCTTTCCACTGGCGGAAATATCCACGAGATTCGTGAAGCGATCTTGCGGCACTCGCCGGTTCCCATCGGAACGGTCCCCATCTACGAAGCCATTTCACGCGTGAAAAGAGTGGAAGACCTGAATGCTAATGTAATGCTTGAAGTAATTGAGGAACAAGCAGAACAGGGCGTGGATTACATGACCATCCACGCCGGCGTATTAATGCAATATCTGCCGCTGGTTTCCAGCCGGATTACCGGCATTGTCAGCCGCGGCGGCGCGATTCTTGCGCAGTGGATGGCCCACAATCGCAAGCAAAATTTCCTCTACGAGTGCTTCGACGACATCTGCAAAATTTTCGCCAAGCACGATGTATCGTTTTCGCTTGGCGACGGATTGCGTCCCGGATGTATTGCTGATGCCAGCGATGCGGCTCAATTCGCCGAGTTGAAAACACTCGGTGAACTAACCAAAAAAGCCTGGGAATATGACGTACAGGTGATGATCGAAGGACCCGGCCACGTTCCGCTCGACAAGATTAAAGAGCAGGTGGATAAAGAAAAGGAACTCTGCTACGAAGCGCCCTTTTACACGCTCGGACCATTGGTGACGGACATCGCTCCCGGTTACGACCACATCACGTCCGCGATCGGCGCCGCAATGATTGGCTGGCACGGCGCTGCCATGCTGTGTTACGTAACTCCGAAAGAGCATCTCGGTCTGCCGAATGAAAAAGATGTGAAGGACGGTATCATCGCTTACAAGATCGCTGCCCACGCCGCCGACATTGCGCGTCATCGTCCCGGCGCTCAGGACCGCGATAATGCGCTCAGCTACGCCCGCTATAAATTTGATTGGGAGAAGCAGTTCGCGCTCTCACTGGATCCGGAAACCGCGCGCTCCATGCACGACGAGACGCTTCCCGACGAATCCTATAAAGAAGCAGCCTTCTGTTCCATGTGCGGACCCAAATTCTGCTCCATGAATTACTCCAGCAAGGTGGACGACTACAACAAGGAAGTACACGGCCTGGAGAAGAAGGATTATTCGCAGTTGGTGGATAAGCTAGTCACGCTGAAATAGTTTTTACCTGTGAGCTTAGCGGTGAAACTCCGCGACGCCGTCCCAAACCAATTGGACGGCAATCGCCAGAATCAGAAACCCGAAAATACGGTTAATCGCGCCCGTCGTTCCAGGTCCGAGGCGGCGTACCAGCGGGCCTCCCAGACACAAGAATAGATAGACGGTAAGTGCGAGCGCGACGATTCCAATCACCATTCCAAGATATGCGACCGTGCTGCTGGCATGCGCTGCTATGCCCATTACCACGCCGATTGAGCCGGGGCCAGAAAGCAATGGCATCGCCATTGGAGTCAGAGAAATGTCCGCCTTAGAGTTTGCCTCCACACTTTCGGCGGGCGTCATGCGGCTGTCTCCGGTGACCATTCCCCACGCGGTGTTGGCCACGATTAATCCACCGGCAATATTAAGTACCGGTAGCGAGATCCCGAAGAAGTTCAGAACAAACCTTCCAAAGAACAGGAAGAAGATAAGAATGCCCATCACGTAGAGAGCGGTTTTCAAAGCGGTGTGATTGCGTTCGGGCGGCGGGAAATTGGATGTGAGGGAATAAAAGAAGGGAACCCCGCCGAAAGGATTCACGATCGGAAACAAAGCCAAAAAAGTGGCCGCCGCCGCAGAAGGTAGATCGTGAAGAAAATGTTGGATCGCGTTGCTGGGATGCATCGGCAGAAAAGCTTAACAGCAAACGTTGCTGGAAACCTACAAAATCGCGAAGGCAATAGACATCGAGCTTCGATACCAGTTCTGTCAGTGGTCACTCTCTAAAACTTTTGCAGCGCGATTCAGCGCATCTGTCAGCGTAGTGATTTGCTGGGTAGCAGCGGCGCGATCTTTCTTGTCGAGCGCAGCGCTGACGCCAGGGATAACGACCGCCGCATATCCCGTATACTCTCCCGGTGCATAGATCGCATGGCGATACCACGGCCGCCCGGACAATCCCTGGGGAACTAATAGCGAGCGTTCGGCGTCACGCAGAATCTGATTCAGCTTGATCGAGTCAGCATGGTTAGTTTTCTGCGCCGCAAGAATGCTCGCTCCGGCTGTTTGAAACCGTTTAGCGGCAGTGATTGCGTCCGAAAATGGCGGTGCCTGGCTGCCGAAAATAGCCTGTGACCTTACCTTCGCAGCCTCTATATAGATGCCGATTTCCTTGCCGTACTCTTCGTAGTCATACGGCAGAACGTCGGCGTCGGCCATGCGGATTGCTTCGAGTCCGAAGAGGCGCGCCATTTGCTGCTCGTAAACGAAATCGGGGTCGCCGAATTTTGTAAACCAGTTGAAATTATCGAAGACAGAATGGTAGACACCGTACGCTCCGGTCGAACCCACGTCGGTGGAGGGCACGCCAAGGTGCTGGAGGAACACCGAATAATCCGAGCCGCTGCCAAGATCGCCGACAGGGACGTCAGCCTTTGCCTGTGCCGCGGGGGGGCGGTATGTGCTGCTACTGGTTTCCTTCGTGTTAACAGCGGCCGCTTTGCTGTCGTTTTGCCATGCGTCGTAAACAGTACCGCCCTTGGGACTCGGCACTGACTTGCTGATGTCGCGCAGAAATTGTTTCAAGCTCGGTACAGAGGACGCGCCGAACTTTGGACCGGAAACTGCGACATCCATGTTCAGATATGCGGAGGCATTTGCCAGTTCAGCTTCGTGCTGTTCGCCCCATTCGGTGGAGCCAATTAATCCGAATTCTTCGGCATCCCAACTGCCAAAAATAATCGTGCGTTTCGGCTTCCAGCCAGACTTCAATAGCTCGCCAATCCCGTGAACGGATTCGAGCATTGCAGCCGTGCCGCTATTCGGATCAACCGCGCCATAGACCCATGCGTCCCTATGATTCCCTGCGATCACCCACTCATCCGGCGCAGCAGTCCCCGCGATGCGTCCGATCACGTTCCATATCGTGCGAAATTGATAGTCTTGCAGCAAATGCATTTTTACTTTTACTGGGCCTGACCCTACGTGATAGGTGAAGGGTAATGCGCCCTGCCATTCGCGCGGAGATTCCGGACCGCCGAGATGTTCAAGAATGGGCCACGCATCTGCGTAAGAAATTGGAGTCGTAGGAATTTTTGGCATCGCGGCGGACTTCTCAGGCGGAATGCGTTTTGAATCTGGCAGCGAAGGCACGGATGCAATCCCGGGCGTTGTTGGGTCGCCGGGAAACTCGAACATGTATCCGATGGAGCCACGTTGCACGCCGGTGTCGGGATGCCATGCGCCTCGCGGGTATTTATCGCCTCGCTGCCAGCCATCGTCGGCGGGATCGGAGTAGATGATCACGCCTGCCGCGCCATGCTCCTGGGCGACGAAAGCTTTTACACCCCGAAAGTTTTCTCCGTAACGTACGAGTACAATTTTCCCGCGTACGTCAATTTTCATCTCCTCCAATTTTTTAAAATCTTCGGGCGAACCGTAGTTCGCATACACGACTTCGGATTCGACGTCTCCGGAAGGAGACATTCCGTTGAATGCGGTTACGACGCTAGCGTTGTCTTGAAAAGGATCAACATCAACGTGCTCGCGAGTCGGGCCGTGCATGTGCAGATCGGGAGGCGCAGTGATGTCAACGCTGATCTCTTTGGGATAGTTCATCCAGACGCGATATTCGACGATTTCCGTTTCGAGACCCGCCTCACGAAATTTGCCTGCCACGAAGTTGGCGGTTGCTTTGTCGGCAGGGGAGCCGGCAATGTGCGGTGCTTGGGTGAGAACGCGCAAATGCTCTCGCGCGAGTTTTAGGTCGGGGATCGCCAGGAAGCGCTTCTCGGTGGCGACTTCTGCTACAGAATCATAGAACCCGAAGAGCGGGGCAGAGAGTTTGCCGGCTGATGATTGTACGCCGGCATCGCTCTTCTTCTGGCTTGCTATCGGAAACGCCACCGCTATGACGAGAGGGATCAAGAGCCAAGCAGTTTTCATTTTACTCCCGGTAGAAAGGGTAAGCAAAGTGAGCAACAGGCCGTGAGGGTTGAGGAAGCGCAGAGAATAATTCTCACGTGCGAACTTGGCCCGTCCCAAGGACCTCATATTTCGTGGAGGTCAATTCGTTCAATGCGAATGGACCGCGGCAGTGCAGTTTCTGAGTGCTGATACCCATCTCGGCGCCGAATCCGAATTCGCCTCCGTCTGAGAAGCGAGTAGAAGCATTCCAGTAAACCACGGCAGAATCTACCAGTCGAAGAAATCGGCGGGCATTCAGCTCATCAGCCGTAATGATCGCCTCGGAATGTTTCGTCGAGTAGCGATTGATGTGCGCAATGGCATCATCCACCTGAGAGACGATGTGGACAGCAATACAAAGTCGAAGATATTCCTCTTTCCAATCGTGTTGGCTGGCGAGGCTGACATCCAATCCAGGAGCGAGTCGTTGCGTTTCCGCATCTCCGCGGACTTCAACACCGTTCGCAATTAGCTTTCCGACAATTCGTGGAACGTATTCTGTCGCCGTGCTTTCATGGATCAGCAGCTTTTCGGCGGCGTTGCAAACGGAAGGGCGCTGCAGCTTGGCGTTGAGAATGATGCTGTCCGCCAGGTCGAGATCGGCGGATGCATCCACGAAGATATGGCAATTCCCCGCGCCCGTCTCAATGACGGGGACGGAAGAATTCTCTGTCACGTACGAGATGAGCTCAGGACCGCCACGAGGGATGATGACATCCACGAGGCCCCGCGCGGTAATGAGTTCGCGGACAGAATCACGACTGCCGGAATCGAGCAGCTCAATCGCTCCTTCAGGGACGCCTGGCACTGCGGTCAGAATCTCGACCAACCGCTGATTGCTGTGGGCCGCTTCCTTGCCGCCACGCAATACGATCGCATTACTTGTTTTCAGCGACAGGGCAACTGTGTCAACTGTAACGTTGGGCCGCGACTCGTAAATAATCCCAATCACTCCTAGCGGAACTCTCAGTTTTCGAATGATCAATCCATTCGGACGGGTCCACTCCGAGAGAACTTCATAAATTGGATCGGCAAGCCTCGCCACATCTCGGACACCTTCCGCCATCGCACGTACGCGCTCTGGAGTTAGCTGCAGTCGGTCCCGCATGGCCCCGGCCAGTCCCGAGGAATCGAGATCAGCTTTATTTGCCTCAAGTATGCTCTGCGATGCCTCAATGGCGTCCGCCATGGCCAGCAGAATGGAATTCTTATCGGCAGTGGAAAGCTGCGCCAGGCTGGAGGCCGCGTTCCGGGCACGCTGGAGTTTGTCGTGCGTAGACAGCGTTGCGTTGCGGGTGGCAGTAGTCATCGTTTCCTGGCTTGCGGGGGAAAATAAGTCCCGATCTTTTTTTCGATGGCCCAGGAAATTGCATGATCATGGTTACCATTCACGATTGCAACGTGAACTCCGGCATCGCTGGCAGACTTGGCCGCGCGCAACTTTGAGCGCATTCCGCCCCGGCCAAGCGCGTTTTTGCCCCTACATAGTTTCTCCATTTGCTCGGTTAGCTTTCGGACGGTGCGTAGCAAACGCGGCCGCTTGCCGTTTGGAACATAAAATCCGTCAACATCGGTCAGCAGCAGCAGCCAATCCGCTTTTACGGCATTGGCCAACAGCGCGCTGAGCTCGTCGTTATCGCCAAAAGCGCCTACCAGTTCGTGTACCGACACGCTGTCATTTTCGTTGACCACGGGCACCACGCCGAGTTTTAACAATTCGTGAAGAGTATTCTGCAAATTCTTATAGCGCGTCGGGGAAGTGAAATCGTCGCTCGACAACAGCAACTGAGCAACCACCTTTTTCCCAAAAAAAAGCTGTTCGTAAGTATGCATGAGCACGCTCTGCCCCACGGCAGCGCAAGCCTGCATCAGAGGCACGCTCGTAGGCTTTTGCGTCAATCCTAAATTGAGCATGCCGGAGGCGATGGCGCCCGAACTTACGATCAGATACTCGTGGCGCGACAAGTCAAGCTGATCCACCAGCGCCCGCATGCGCAGAGTGTCAATGCGCCCACCGGGAGCAATCAGGCTTGTGCCTACTTTGACGACGAGTCGCATGAGTAATGTTAATTTAGCACTCTGATGAGATTTGGCGAATTCTGACTCCTTG
The DNA here is from genome assembly GCA_041166845.1 of Acidobacteriaceae bacterium. GTDB lineage: Bacteria > Acidobacteriota > Terriglobia > Terriglobales > Acidobacteriaceae > JALYIM01. The sequence goes on along the minus strand of JBEEGK010000248.1, from coordinate 695 downwards.
ATCTGAGTTCGAGAGGGATAGCACACCAATGTCTGACCAACAAACTTTTCACATGACGCCAGACGAGTTTCGGCGGCATGGCCACGCTGTAGTCGACTGGATTGCTGAATACTATTCGCGGATCGAGCAGTATCCCGTGCTATCGCAAGCGAAACCCGGACAGATACGCGCCTCATTGCCATCCGCCCCACCCGCCGCGGGGGAATCATTTGACAGGATATTAAGCGACGTAGAGAAGTTTATTCTCCCAGGCATAACGCATTGGCAGTCTCCGAATTTCTTTGCATTTTTTCCCTCAAACACATCGGGGCCCTCAATTCTTGGTGATCTGCTTTCTTCCGGGCTTGGCGTTCAGGGAATGCTGTGGGCCACTAGTCCCGCTTGCACCGAGCTCGAAACCCATGTTCTGGACTGGCTAGTCGCGATGCTCGCTCTGCCGGAGAAATTTCTTTCTTCAAAAGAGGGAGGAGGTGTTATCCAGGACACGGCTTCCAGCGCGACGTTGTGTGCTCTGCTTGCCGCCCGGGAGAGAGCTACTAAGTTCGTCAGCAACCACCGTGGATGCGATGGGCGGCTAGTCGTTTATACATCTACCCAAACGCATTCTTCTATTCAAAAAGCCGCTCAAATCGCCGGTATCGGGGCGGACAACTTGCGCCTGATTGATGTTGACGGCAATTTCGCGATGGTTCCAG
>JBEEGK010000247.1:0-5119 GCA_041166845.1 Acidobacteriaceae bacterium | reverse complement strand
ACAACGTGCAGCCGGGTCCGATCGACACGGATTTGAATCCCGCCTCGGGTGATTGGGCGGTACCGCAAAAGGCCGCCACAGCACTCGACCGCTATGGGCATGTAGATGAGATCGCCGCAATGGTGGCCTTCGTCGCCGGCCCTGAATCCTCGTACATCACAGGAGCGAATCTTACCGTGGATGGCGGAATGAACGCTTGAACGAATGCGCACTCAGTCAATGGGTATTACGGCAAATCTAACTGTGCTGACCTGATTGGGAGCTGACGTCCTTATGGATTCGGCTCTCCTTCGACTCCAGGTGCCGCACTCTTCTTATCCCGTAACTGAGAGGCAAGAGAGAGGACAATGACCACACTCCAAAACAAAACAGCGCTTGTGACGGGCGCATCAAGAGGTATTGGCCGAGCGACCGCACTGGCGCTTGCCAGGGCGGGGGCACGCGTCCTGGTTCACTATGGCCGTTCTGCGAAGGAAGCGGAATCTTTGGTCGCCGAGATTCGAACGAAAGGCGGGCACGCGGATGCATTCCCAGCGGACCTGGGAACTCCGGAGGGTGCGTCGCTTCTTGCCAAGCAGGTGCGCTCCATTGTCGGCGATCGATTGGATGTGCTTGTGCTCAACGCCGGAATCAGCAAGTCGGCCCGCATCGCGGACTACACAGTAGAGGATTTTGACAACCTCTTTGCGACGAACGTCCGTGGTCCCTTCTTCCTGGTGCAGCAGCTCCTGCCCGTTCTAGGTGAAGGCTCAAGCATTGTTGCTATCTCCTCTGCTGTAGTCCGTACGGTGGTGGGCAAGTCCGGCTTGGAAAATCCTTCGATTCTTGCCTACGCCTCTACCAAAGGGGCCCTTGAGACTCTGGTCAAGAACTGGGCCGCCATTCTTGGGCCGAGCGGCATACGCGTCAATGCTGTCGCTCCAGGCATCATCGACACAGATATATCGAATTTCACAAAAACAGAAGCGGGACGCGAGGCCGCACTGGGGATGCAGGCGCTGAAGCGAATCGGCAAACCCGAGGATGTTGCCGACGTAGTCGCTTTTGTGGCGTCCGATGCGGCGCGCTGGATCACGGGTGCCAGTATTCCGGTCGATGGCGGTTCGAAGCTTTAACTGACAACGTGAGGAACGCAATGAATAACATTTCGAGCAAAGGTAAAGAGATCAAGATTCCTGGCCCTGATCATCCCATCACGATTTCACCTGCTGGGGGCAAGGTCCGCGTAACGGTCGCTGGAAAGATAGTTGCTGAATCGACGCGAGCACTTCGGCTAGAGGAGAAGGGATATCCACCCGTCTACTACCTCCCGCGCCGCGATGCGGACATGTCGTTGCTCGAACGGACAACGCACTACACCTATTGTCCGTACAAGGGCGATTGCACGTACTACAGCATTTCCATTGGTGGAGTGAAATCGGAATATGCCGTTTGGACCTACGAAAAACCTTATGAGGCAGTCGCCGACATTAAGGAGTACCTGGCGTTTTATCCCACGCGGGTCGATGCAATCGAAGTGATCTCCTAAGCACATTCAGTCGATCTCTGCAGGAGCTTATGCGATGTCAAATCAGCCGCTTTTCATGCCATATCGGATGGGAAACCTCGATCTTCCTAACCGCATCGTCATGGCGCCTCTTACTCGGATGCGCGCGCAATCGCACGATCATGTGCCCACGGCCTTGCAAGCGGAGTATTACGCGCAGCGCGCTTCAGCTGGAGTAATCATCGCCGAGGCCACCGCGATTAGCCTGGAGGGATTTGGCTGGGCCGATACGCCAGGACTCTGGACGGAGGAGCAGGTCCGCGGATGGCGACGCGTGACGGATGCCGTTCATGCGGCAGGCGGCCGCATGATTGCACAACTCTGGCACACCGGCGCAATCTCTCATCCAGAATTACGGGACGGCGCGCAGCCCGTGTCCGCGTCAAACGTCGATCCAGGCCAGATCTCGGTCACGCCGACGGGGAAGAAGCCCACGGTAACGCCGCGGTCTCTGACGAAGCAGGAGATTCAAGTCACGGTTGGGGACTTCGCGCGAGCTGCTCGAAACGCGATGGAAGCCGGCTTCGATGGTGTCCAGATCCTCGCCAACTATCTCTATTTAATTTCGCAGTTTCTCAATGCCACCACCAACCTGCGCAAAGACGAGTATGGCGGGAGGCTGGAAAATCGCTCGCGCTTTCTTTTTGAGGTAGTCGAGTCGGTCCTCGGGGAGGTCGATGCGAAACGAGTCGGAGTCAAGATCAGCCCGATGCACGAAGGCGGTGCATTTCAAGCTAACGACGAAACCCTGCCCGTCACCGAATATGCAATTCGGAAGCTGAGCACCTACAATCTTTCGCACTTGCTGCTCATGGGCAATACCACCGACTTCTCCGGTACTCCACTCGAAAAGTTGGCCGGGGATGGCATGTTCCAGCATTTCCGCCCTCTCTATAACGGGACGTTGATCGCCAACGTGAGTATGGATCGCGAGCGCGGGAACCGGCTTATTGCAGAAGGATTGGCCGACCTGATCGCGTTCGGCCGCCCGTATATCGCAAATCCCGACCTCGTGCAGAGATTTACCGAGGATGCGCCCCTTGCTGAAGTGGACTGGGAGACCGTGTATGGCTCTGGCGAACGCGGTTATTCAGACTACCCCGCTTATCAACTATCACAATTAACACGGAGCTGATTATGCCAAAGACAACACCCGAACAGAACAAGGCTATTGTCCTCGAAGCCTTCGACACTCTCTTCAATAAACGCGACTACGCAGCAGCAGAACGCTTCTGGTCGCTGACGTACATTCAGCACAGCGCACACATCGCGCCGGGACGCGAAGGTCTGTTTGCTCTGGTCCGGTCGACGCCTGATACGTTGCGCTACGAAAACCAACTCATTGTCGCAGAAGGCGACTATGTCATTGCGCACGGCCGTTTCTCCGGAATCGGAAGGCCCGCAGCCTGGATCGCGGCAGACATTGTCCGGTTCGAAGACGGTCTTCTGACCGAGCATTGGGATGTCTTGCAGGACGAGGCGACCAAGGCCGAATCCGTCAGCGGCCTTCCCATGTTTGGTGATCGATTCCCCACGTAACCATTCATGGTGACTATGACTACTCAGCACGAAATGGAAAGGAAACCGCGATGACTCCGACCTGTAAAGAGTCTGCTTCAAACCGCGAGATCCTGCTCGTTGGTCCCTATGGTGTGCTTGGCACGGGAGTGATCGACGCCGTCATGGCTAACTCCGCATGGCGCGTCACAACTGCAGCGCGCCGACCTGCACCGACATATCGCACCCAGGCCCCACCCCGCCACATTAACGTCGACCTAATGGATCGGGAGGGCACGATCAAGGCTTTCGCGAATCTGGATACTGTCACCGACCTGGCTTATGCCGCCTACGTTGAGAAGCCGACGATGGCCGAAACCGTAGAGCCCAATGCCAGGATGCTGACAAATACACTTGAAGCCCTCGTGGCGCGGAATGTCCCTCTCAAACGCATCGTCCTGGCCGGCGGAGCCAAGTCATATGGATTTAGTTTAGGCGCGTTCAACGCTCCGGCGAAGGAAACGGAGCCCCGTCTTATCGCGCCAATCCACTATCACCAACAGGAAGACATTGTCGCCGATTGGTCGAGCAAGCATGGAGCGAGCTGGACAGTCTTGCGCCCGCATCTCGTGATGGGGCCAAGCTTGAATTCGCCCATGAATCTTGTGACAAGTCTCGCTGTGTACGCAGCAATAAGCCGCGAACTCGGGCTTCCGCTGCGTTTTCCAGGCCGTCGCGAAGGATGGAACACACTTCAGGAAACCACCGATGCAGAACTATTTGGGCGTGCTACCCTGTGGGCCCTCGGCGAGGATAAGGCGCGCAACGAGATCTTCAATGTGTCGAACGGGGATGTCTATCGCTGGCGGCAGCTTTGGAACGAATTGGCTACCTTCTACGATCTTCCCATCGCAGAACCTCTGGCGATGTCCACTGTTTCGGAGATGAGTGAGAAGGGCCCGCTGTGGGATTCGATCGTGGCTCGTTATGGACTGCATCCAACGCCATACGAACAGATTGCGAACTGGTCCTTTGTGGACTGGATGCTTAACTTCGGCGAAGAAACAATCCTAAGCACAATCAAGATCCGTAAGGCGGGCTTCGCAGACTGCATCGATACGCATGAGAGTTTTAGACGGCAACTCACGAAGCTTCGGGAACTTCGGATCATCCCGTAGGTGCACACTTCCGCGATTGCCTTCAGTCCATCTACCAACCGAGCAACAAAGAGCGACTGAGAGTGAGGAGAACTACATCCCATGTCCGAAGGTAAAAGGCTTCAAGGAAAAGTAGCAGTCATCACCGGTGGCACAACTGGGATAGGCTTGGCTACCGCAAAGCTCTTCGTAAAAGAGGGTGCATATGTCTTCATTATGGGCCGCCGTCAAAAGGAGCTCGACGCGGCCGTGAAGGCGATCGGCAGTAGCGTCACCGGTGTTCAGGGAAACGTTGCCAGATTGCCCGATCTCGATCGTCTTTATGAGGCAGTCAAAGCGAAAGGGACACTTGACATCGTTTTCGCGAACGCCGGCATCGCTGAATTTGCTGCTCTTGTCAAAATCACCGAAGAGCATTTTGACAAGCTCTTCGACATCAACGTCAAGGGAACGCTATTCACGGTGCAGAAGGCTTTACCGCTGATGAACGATGGTGGCTCGATTATCCTCAACGGTTCCGTAGCGAGCGTAAAAGGCACGGCTGCCTTCGGCATCTATGGCGCAACGAAGGCCGCCCTCCGTTCCTTCGTCCGAACCTGGACCTCGGATCTCAAGGACCGTCGTATTCGTTCCAACGTCATTAGCCCAGGGCCGACCGATACGCCGGTTATCGATGGGCAACCTGCAGACGCCATTGCACGAATCGTGTCCACCATCCCAATGGGACGGATGGGAGAACCCGATGAAATTGCGAAAGCCGCGCTTTTTCTGGCGTCTGATGATTCCAGTTTCGTCACGGGTATCGAGCTGTTCGTTGATGGCGGCAGAGGGCAAGTCTGATCGAAAGCCGCTGTGCTGAAGCTGTCCGGCTTGGTCGCGCTCTCAGCTGGGATTCCTCAGAAGATCGGCCACCGTCTTC
>JBEEGK010000246.1:0-7751 GCA_041166845.1 Acidobacteriaceae bacterium | reverse complement strand
ATTGCCTGATGAATGGGAACGCCGAAATGCAGAGCCAGGATCGGAGTGATAATAATTCCGCCGCCAATTCCTGCAAGAGCCCCAACCATGCCCGCGAAAAATCCGATCACGATCAGCAGCAGGCTTACCACGCTCGCAGGGGCCTTCTTTGGATAGAGTCTTGAGCGAAGATTATTTTTGGAATTTCAGTGCTGAGCGGAAGGGCGTCCATGGATCGTTAAGCAACGCTCCCGGCCCGAACTTCAGAAGAATTGGAGGGACGGGCGGATGTGGCCTCTGCCTGTTCGTGGGCATGATAACTGGAGCGGACCATGGCGCCGGACTCGACATGGCGGAATCCGAAACGCAAGGCTTCATTCTTCATGTGAACAAATTCGTCCGGAGTATAAAAGCGCGCGATCGGCAAGTGGTCGCGAGAAGGACGCAGATATTGTCCTACGGTCAAAATGTCAACGCCACGTTCACCGAGGTCGCGGAAGACGTCTATCAACTCATCCATGCTCTCCCCAAGGCCCACCATCACGCCCGACTTCGTCACCATGCCCGGAGAAAACTTCTTCGCGTTCTCCAGGAGCTTGAGCGTTCGTTCGTAACGCGCACCAGAGCGGACCACCCGATAAAGGCGGGGCACGGATTCAGTGTTGTGATTTAACACATCAGGCTTGGCTTCGAGAACGATCCGCAGAGCGTCTTCGCGTCCTTGAAAATCGGGGATCAGAACTTCCACCCGGCATTCCGGAGTAAGCGCCCGAATCTCTCGAATAGTCTCCGCAAAAATCCGCGCCCCGCCCAGATTGTCATCGTCACGATTCACGCTGGTCACGACGGCATGCTTCAGGCCAAGTTTTGCCACGGCATCAGCGACACGCGAGGGTTCATCCCAATCAATCGCTTCGGGACGTCCTTTTGGCACTGCACAAAAGCCGCAGCGCCGAGTGCAGATATTTCCCAGCAGCATGAAAGTTGCGGTGTGATGGTTCCAGCATTCCCCAATGTTGGGGCATTGCGCCGACTCGCATACCGTATGCAGATCGAGTTCACGGGCAAGCTTTTTCAGATTGTGAAAATTCTCTCCCATCGGCGCTCTGGCCCGCAGCCACGAAGGCTTAGGCTGCCGAACAGGTGGAAAAACCTCAATCTGGACGAGTTGTGACGCGGCGGCCACTATTCATTGATTTTACATGGGGAAAGGAGCTTCGTCGAAGCCGCGCGGAGGGTGACCGGCTCAATCAGCCGTCGCTGCCGAGGCTGTCGAGATTCACCCGCCTTCCGTGTGCTTCGATTGCGGAAACAATTTTCAGCGCGGCCTCAAGCGCGCGACGTCCATCGCGAAGGGTGACCTCGGGTTTGCACCGAGTCCGAACTGCGTTAAGGAAAGACTGGATTTCAGCGTATAGCGGTTCCTGCGCAAGAATCGTAGGTCGAGTCACGCCAATCTCGGGATTCACCGAGGGGATAGAACGTTTCTGGCCCGCCTCTCCGACGCTGAACAGCATTACATCCTGGCGTCCGTAATCGAGAGAGATGTATTGTCGCGGTTGAAAAAATCGCAGCTTGCGAATGCGTTCCGTTGAGATGCGGCTTGCGGTGAAATTAGCGACGCATCCTGATTCGAACTCCATGCGAACGTTGGCAATATCCACCTTTCCGGAGAGAATGGGCAATCCCACCGCTCTTATGTCGGTCACGGGCGACTTAACAAACGACAGCACAACATCCAGATCATGAATCATCAGATCGAGGACGACGTCCACGTCCAGCGACCGCCGAGTGAAAACACTCAAACGATGGACTTCAAAAAACATTGGTCGCGTGATTAGAGGAATCGTGGCACGGACCGCAGGATTGAAGCGCTCGAGATGTCCAACTTGTGCAATGCGAGCGCTACGATCTGCGATAGCGATCAACTCGTCAGCTTCAGCGAGAGTCGAGGCCAACGGCTTTTCGATCAATACATCAATGCTCGCTTCCATCAGCACGCGGGCGAACTCGAGGTGATGGACTGTTGGAACCGCGAGCGAAGCGCAATGGATTTCGTTGCGTGTACTGAGAAGTTGCTCGACAGAGCCAAAGCCCTTACATCCAAATTCGCGAGCAATCGCGTCTGCGCGGGCGAGGTCAGAATCCACAACGCCAACCAGCCTGACTGGTTCGCCAGCCTGCGACATCTGGTGATAGACGCGGGCATGATTGCGCCCAAAAGCGCCTACACCTACGACCGCAACGTTGATAGCAGACTCGGCTGACAATTGTGAAATCTAACCGCAGAACTTGAGAGAAGTCACTTGGCAGCCGCAATCTTTAAAATCGCGATCTGCCCGGCGTGATACAGAGCGTGCTGAGCTAATCCGTGAAACATGAATTCAAAATCGTAATCCTTCCCCGGAACCTGCTGTGTCAAATGCGAACGCGACATGGCGGTGATGGTTGTCAGCAATTGTTCATGAGTTCGTTTGAGCTTCATCAAAGTCGCCTTCCATGCGGCATCTGAAGAATCGCTGATGGGTGGGAAGTCTTCCTCGTCTTTCAACTCAACCATTTCTCCTGCAAAACGGCGAAGCGCTGCGAGTTCCCACGCTTCAATATGCAAGAGTAGCTCCCAAATGGAATGCGCTTTCGCGATGGGACGATTGGCCGCGGTTCTGGCGTCCACGTTTGCGAGGAGCTCGAGCACCGAGGGTCCGTGCCACGCCTCGCCGTCGAAAGCGCGGCTCAGTTGATCAACGATAAGGGCTGAATCGGACATATTAATTTTCCCGGGCAAAGCTGATCAGTGTGCCACGACCGCGATGGACGCTTCATTAGCGGCAGTCAGAATCGCGTCTCCATCCAGCAACAAACATTTTCCGGCATCAATTGCAAGACAGGTTGCGCCCGATTCGCGCATTACCTCGATGGTCTTTACTCCGACCACAGGCACGTCAAAGCGCATGTCCTGATGACGTTTCGCCATTTTTATCACTGTTAAAGAGCGACCGAGTGTGGAGGTGCCCGGCTCCAGTGACGATAAAATATTTCCCGCGCGTTCGATGGTGGCGTCTGTACCCTCCATCGCCTCGACCGCCACGCAAGCGCATTCCGCGACTACCACAGTCTGGCCGATGTCGTATTGCACGAGACTCTGGGCAATCGCCCGTCCATAGTCAATGTTCGATTTCTCCTGGTCGGACGGACCACGTTTGGTCAAAATGCCCTCTTTCGCCAAAAGGGGGCCGAGAAACGTCGTGGAATCTTCTAGCTTTATATCTTCATCACCCAAAACCTGGGCGACCGCATTGAGCAGAGCGTCAGTGTTGCGAGTACGAAGTGAAAGCAGCATTTTCGCTAATCGCCAGTCGGGGCGGATGCTGGAAAAAATCTGCTTGTGCTTGACTTGTCCAGCCATCACGGCGCGACTTACGCCTTCGCGCTTGAAAGTCTCGATTAGCTTCGAAAGTTCTCCCAGCGAAAACCAGTAACAGGCGGCCGCTCCATGCTCCTCGATTTCCGGGAAGGTCTCTTCTTTAATTGCGGCAACCACGACTTCGTACCCTTCGGCACGGGCAGCATCAAGCACGAGAAAGGGAAAAGTTCCGTTACCGGCAATCAGGCCCAGCCTCTTGGAAGCGGTCAAAGGCGCCGTTTGTTGGGAAGCTTTAGTCATTTGGGGATGAAGACAGTTGCCCGCCCTTTCCGATTGCAGGATAGGATTTCGCGCACGCTCACTTAATCACGCCACGTTCAGATTCTTGGATAAATTGGATGAGCATCTTCACATCTTGTCCTTGTTCAGGCTCCAGCTGCAACTTTTCAATCGCCTGACTGGTATTAAGCTTTGATGCCAGCAACAACTTGAAAGCATGATGGATTTTGCGGATACGTTCCTTGGTAAAGCCCCGGCGTTCCAATCCCAACGCGTTGAGTCCGTAAGCGTGCGTGTCGCGTGCCGCAACGGTTTTCGAGAATGGAAGCACATCTTTCGTAATCGTAGTGCCACCGCCGATGTAGGAGTGCATACCGATGCGCACAAACTGATGGACTGGGCATAAGGCTCCCACCACTGCCCATTCTCCCACGGTCACGTGTCCGCCGAGAGTTGCTGCATTAGCTAGAATCACGCGATCCCCGATCACACAATCATGCGCGACGTGAGTGTATGCCATGATCAGCGTGTGATTGCCGACTCGCGTCAACCCTCCACCCTTGGGCGTTCCGCGATTGATGGTGACAAATTCACGAATTACATTGTGCTCGCCAATCTGTAGACGAGTAGGTTCCCCCGCATATGTAATATCCTGCGGCGCCAATCCGATCGAGGAGAATGGAAAGAAACGATTGTGGGCACCGATTGTGGTGGGCCCTTCCATGACCACGTGAGCAGAAAGTGTGCAGCCTTCACCGATCTCTACATCGGGACCGATAGTGCAATACGGACCAATTTCACACGAGTCGTCAATCTTCGCGCGAGGGTCAATCAAAGCTGTCGGATGGATGTTCATTAATTAGTGAGTTGAGTTTCGTACGTGATCTGCGTGCGTGGTTATTCTGACGAGCCCACTGAATCGCTCGATGATCCGCGCCCTCGGTCTCGATCCACCAACTGGCATGTCACGGTCGCTTCCGCCACCCGCTTATCGGCGACGAATGCGACACCCTCCATACGAACCGCAATACTTCGAGCGGATCCACGCCATGCTTTTACTTCCACTTCGATGCGTAACTGATCGCCGGGAACCACGGGACGCCGAAAGCGGGCGCGTTCGATTCCGGTGAAAACCATCAGCTTGTCATCGCGGTCCTCTACTTCGGTGAGCAAAAGTGCGCCACCAGCTTGGGCGATAGCTTCGACGATCAATACGCCCGGCATGATAGGCAGATTCGGGAAATGGCCCGCAAAAAACGGCTCATTAATGGTGACGTTCTTAATGGCTACGATTCGCTGTTTGCGAGTCAAGGCGGTTACACGATCAATCAACAAAAATGGATACCGATGTGGCAGGATGCGCTGAATATCGTGGATATCCAGAGTAGTTTTTGCGGGCGACGACACGCTCGCGCCGGCGACTGCTTCTACTCCGGCATCCAGTTTAACTTTGTCGCTCATTCACAGACTCTTCAGGAGGGAAGATTATACTGTATTGCGATTATCCCTAAGATTCTCGGTAATCTCGCAACCCAAATAAAAAATAATGAAAAAACAGAGTCCGCAGACGACCACCATGGCAACTGCAACAGCGTCAGGCACGACGCAAGGAAACAGGAAATCAGCCGCCCGGTTGAGCTATTTTTCGCAGAGAAAATCCGAGATTGTCCAAAGCATACAACAGCTGGTCGAGATTGAGTCCCCAAGTGACGTGAAGCAGGCAGTAGATAGACTGGTAGCTGTACTGGCCAGCAGGTTCGAAGATTTAGGCGGCCAGGTACAGATTCACCGCTCAACTGAATTTGGCAACCACCTGGAAGCCAATTTCCCGGGTCGTCGCGGAAAACCAGTGCTTCTTCTCGGACACACAGATACTGTCTATCCAATCGGCACGCTATCAAAAATGCCGTATCGGGTGAAGGAGGGGAAAGTTTTTGGACCCGGTGTTCTCGACATGAAGTCCGGCATCGCGCTGATGTTGCATTCGATCGAAGCGCTCGGCGAGTGGAACGGCGGACATCTTTCACGTCCGATTTCCGTGCTGCTGGTGTCAGACGAAGAGGTTGGCAGCGACTCTTCACGGCGAATTACCGAAAAGTTGGCTAAGCGTTCTGCGGCTGTGCTCGTGCTGGAGCCATCATTCGGGCCGAAGGGCGCCGTCAAGACAGGCCGCAAGGGCGTAGGGGAATATGCGATCAAGGTCACGGGAAAGACGGCTCATGCGGGATTGGATTTCGAAATTGGACAAAGCGCAATCCTCGAACTTGCAAAGCAGATAGTCAATATTTCTGGGATGGTGGATTTGAAACGCGGTATCACTCTCAACGTGGGCCAGGTTCGGGGCGGGTCGCGAACCAATGTAATTCCAGCAGAGGCTTCGGCTTTTGTTGACGTCCGTGCCGCGAAGATGAAAGATGCTGAGGCGATTGACCGCAGATTGCGAGCGCTGAGGCCCTTTAATCCCAAATGCAAAGTGGAAATTATGGGCGGAATCAACCGCCCGCCAATGGAACGAACATCTGGAGTAGCGGCACTTTACAACATCGCGTCGGCGATTGCTAAAGAATTGGGATGGAAGCTTGACGAAGCATTCGTGGGCGGCGGTTCGGACGGAAATTTCACAACCGCTTTGGGCATACCAACACTGGACGGTCTTGGTGGAGTTGGCGAGGGTGCGCACGCTCCTCACGAGTTTATCGTTATTGCTGACCTTCCGCGCCGGGCCGCCCTCTTAACTTCGTTGATTGAAACCGCTTAGATCCTCGTTTCCAACTTGTGTTGGGACTTTGACTAGCAAATAAGCGAAGCTTAAGATCAATTCCAGAACATGTGACCACGTAAGGAGTAACTATGTTCCGGGGTTTGTTTCAGCCGTTGCATCTGCTTCTGTTGATCGGAATTGCGCTGCTTGTGTTTGGGCCAGGTAAGTTTAAAGATCTTGGCAAAGGCCTCGGCGAGGGAATTAGAAATTTCAAATCGTCTGTGAAAGAGGACGAGGCCAAGGACGCTGATAAGAAGCCATAGCGGACCCTGGTCGCGAGTTGAGACACGTTCTAAATTTCTATACGACGCCGTGTTCCCTGAGCATCCGGTACACCAACGACACCGGCAATCCCACCACATTGAAATAGTCACCTTCGATCCGCGAAATCCAGCGTGACGCCCTTCCTTGAATTCCATAGGCGCCCGCTTTATCCAAGGGCTCTCCGGTCGCCACATACGATCGAATCTCGTCTTCGGACAATTCCGTCATGGTGACGGTTGTTGTTTCAGAGCGAACGTCTATAAAACTCTTGCCCTCTGGACCAGCCAGGCAAACTCCGGTGATGACCTGATGAGAGCGTCCGGAAAGCATTCGCAGCATACGGATTCCGTCTTGTGCATCTTTAGGCTTGCCGAGAATCTGATCGTCCACAAGCACGATGGTGTCAGCTCCCAGCACAAAGTTCCGGGGATGGTGAGCGAGAACCGCGAGCGCCTTCTCCTCCGCCAGGCGTTCTGCAAATGCTTGGGGCAGCTCTCCATGTCGCAGCGTCTCTGCTATGCCGGCAGGCTGAACAGTGAAGGCGATTCCCGCGCGTTGCAGCAACTCGTGGCGGCGCGGCGAGGCGGAAGCAAGGATGAGCATGGTTCCCGATTTTACCGGAGTCATCAGGGAAGAGATGGCCTCATCCCCGACAGCACGGAACGGTCGAGAAGTCGCCTGTTAGAATTGAACATTGCCCCCTTCAGCTATGGACGCAAGTTTCATCCGCAATTTCGCCATTATTGCGCATATTGATCATGGAAAATCGACGCTGGCCGACCGGTTGCTAGAACTTACGGGGTCGCTGACCGCGCGCGAAATGCAGGCCCAGGTGCTCGACACCATGGACCTGGAGCGCGAGCGTGGGATTACGATTAAGGCCCACGCCGTCCGAATGATGTATACCGCGCACGACGGAAATATCTACCAGCTCAACTTGATTGATACGCCTGGACACGTTGATTTTTCCTACGAAGTCTCGCGATCCCTCGCTGCGTGTGAGGGCGCGTTGCTGGTAGTCGATGCCTCGCAGGGCGTGGAAGCCCAGACGTTGGCGAATTCTTATCTCGCCATCAATCACGGTCTCGAAATTATTCCGGTCAT
>JBEEGK010000245.1:0-3827 GCA_041166845.1 Acidobacteriaceae bacterium | reverse complement strand
TCGTTCCTGCCTCCCAACGCTTTGCCAGCACCGAATCCTCCAGCACCGGAAGCATGAGCCCGCCGTAGCCCACTTGCTTCACCGGGACGCGATGGACGGCCGAAGTAATTGCGTATGCGGCCGACAAACTACCGGGCGAACCAATGTTGTTCTGAATCAGCGACTCCATCGCAGCGCCGATGGAGATCTCTTTTAGCGGCACGGGCGTTAGATCAATGCCCTGGTACTTCCAGCCGGTCTGGGCCTCCACGCGATTGGCAATCTGTTCCACCTTGCGGGCCTCATCGGACAGCGCTACCGTGAGTTGCTCGGCGGCCGTCGTAAAGTCGGTGTTCCCTCCGGAGAAGACCCGCTGCGCGATATTGGCCGACTCCATGCCGATAGCAAAATCGTGTCCGGCGCCCGAGGTATACGAGACCGGAAAGAAGGGGGCCACAGAAGGCGGAAAAGCCGCCGAGGCGAACCTGAAATTTCCCTGGCTGTTTGTGGTGTGTTCTTCCAGGTATTTATTGATCCTGGCGGCTGCGCGAATTGCCTTCCAGTGAATGCCAGAGTCATCGGCAACCACAATAAAACTATTGATATTGTTGGTAGAGGCAATGATCTGCGCCAGAAGATCGGCCTGGCCGGCATCGTCGCCGTCGTTGATCAAGGCCGGACCAATGTCCGGTGCGAAATTCTCTTTTTGAGCGAGCGCATCGTATTCATGAAAAAAGGCCAGCACCTGCTCGAGAGTCATTCCCTGTGTGTATTCCGAAAATGGCTGGGTGGTGATCCGGATCGTTTCGACCTCATAGCCTGCTTTGATGAGTTCGGCGCGGGCGGTCCGAAGAAAGATCAGGGTCTTTTCAATTTGGGGACGATAAGACTGGCGGTCCAGACGTATGAAAGCAGTGACTGTTCGGATCTTGGTCGCCGCGCCGGAGTCTGGCTGCGCATTACCAATAGCCAATAGTCCAACAACCAGCAAGAACACCCCAACCGTAAAAAACGCTCTCATAGACTGATCCTCCGAGCGGCATTGTACCGATTATGAAACTTGTTTTTGCATTAAACCTCATCGTGGTTGGCTTTCATCGTGACAAAGAGTACCCGCCAAACCAATGGGGGACGTTAGGGTTTTGTGCAAAGATAGAGCCGAAATCGGAATTCTTGATTTAGTTGTCTTCCTATCTCGTCACAAGGAGGAAGCCTCTTTGAAAAAGTGCACCGAGTTTGCCTTCTTCCTGAGCGCCATGCTGCTGGCTCTCTCTCTCACGATTTTGTCTCCCGATAGCGTTGCGCAAAACCAGATGGTGCTGGTTACGACAGGCTCGACCATGCCAGAGTCGCTCTACGTGTTGTGGGGAGACGAGTACCACAAGTCGCATCCTGAAACGCAGGTGCGCTACCTCGCGGTGGGAACCAGGGAAAGCGCGAGCCGTGTCCTCTCAGGCACCGGGGGAGATCTTGGCGGCGGGGATGCGCCGATTCCCGAAAGCCAGTTGAAACAGGCTGCGCACAAGGCCCTGGAGTTGCCGACTGTGCTGGTTGGTATTGCGGTCTTCTACAATGTAGCCAGCAACCCCGGAATTCGCCTTTCAGGGCCAGTGCTTGCGAGTATTTACCTTGGGAAAATAACCTCGTGGAACGATCCGGAGATTGCCAAGCTGAATCCTGGTGGCAAGCTGCCTGATTTGCCGATCAAGGTGCTGCACCGCACGGACGGAAAAGGATCGAACTACATTTTTTCCGATTACCTTTCTAAAGTCAGCCCAGAATTCCGGACGAAGGTGGGAAAGAATGTTTCGCCAAAGTGGCCGGTGGGGGAAGCTTTTAGCCGGTGTCAAGACATGCTGGCCGCAGCCGCCAAGACGCAGGGATCCATCAGTTATGCCGAGCTCCGTTGTGGTTCGAACTCCGGATTATCAATCGCGCAAATTCGCAACGCTGCCGGAGAGTTTGTGAAGCCGTCGGAGAAGAGCATCAGTAACGTTGCGTCGGCGATGGACTCCAAAATGACGGACGACTTTCGTCTGTCGCTGACGAACGCGCCAGGCAAGGAAAGTTATCCGATTGTGAGTTTCACCTGGTTTTACGTGCCAATGCATCCGCAGGAGTTGCAACGAAGCCATGCAGTCAAAGAATATTTGAGCTGGGTGTACGCGTCCGGACAAGAAATAGCGCAAGCGCAAGGCTACCCGCCGCTGCCGTCATCGGTTCTGCAAAAGGTGCGCGCGAAAGTGGCCGCGCTGCAATAAACTGCCGCACGGCTCTACATGGATGGAGAAAGCATGGCCTTGCCATCCATAAAGACGATGACCTCAACGTGCACGCCGTGGTCCATGTTCCAATCAAAAAGCCAGCAGGGATCTTTATCTTTACCTTTGTCTCCGTACAGACTGAACCGTGCTTCTAACAGCCAGCCGTCGGAGACATCAACATGTTCTGTGGCGAGATAATTCTCCGCGATCGTCAGAGCAGTCTGCAACGAAATCTTCGGCCTGTATCCGTGACCCGATGTGGAGGGGGCAACCGCGGCACCACTCTGAGCAGCAGGGGAAGTCGGAACTGATTGTCCCTGAGCTTCTGCGCGGGGAATGAGGAAGGCCACCGCTGCAAAAAATAAGGCGGGTCTCACTGCGCCTCGCTTCCCGATAACGTCTGAGTGGAAGTTTACAGAACATCTTAAGCTCTGCGAAGATTGAAATCAGACTGAATCTCCCGGTATGTCGTGTGGCCCACTCAAGCCTGTTGAAGCGGCTAAATAAGGATGGAAGGAGGCTATCCCATTAGCAATCTCCAATTTCAACACCACCACCACGACTCGTGGTGAATGTCGCTCCGATGGCTGGATTTCGGATAGCCCCCAACACATGCGTGAAGGCTACTTGTGCCTTTGAACGCTCTCGAATCCCTTTTCAAATTGCGTGACTAGCGGAGTTTCGCCGGTCTGGAGACCATCGCGCCCCATGACGCGCCAGAGATAACTGCCTAGTCCCGTGTGTGCATCGTAAACTGCCAGCAGATCTTCGGATGGTCGGCTCGTGACTAGGATAATAATGTCGGCTTCCGAAGGACGGTACACGATACTCAGTTTGCCCCAGTTCTGAATGGCCTCCCGGACGGCGCTTATCGCGGCACGGTCTTCGGGGAACAGGTTCATATTGAACTCATCTCCGTCATAGGAAGCGATGTAGACATAGCGTGCGTTGGCCAGAACGCCTGGAAAAGTGGGTGCCTTAGTGATGCTTGAATTGGGCGCTGCAAAGGCGGAAACCGTTGCCAGTAAAAGCAAAGTGATAGCCAGAAGAGAAAACCGCTTCATATAAATGCCTCTGGCTATTAGATGCCGTGGAGTGTTACAGAGATGCTGATGAGCTAATTCACCGCAACGTGACACTTACAATGAACTTCGGTGTCCGTGACAATCGCGTCTACTTCCCCGAGGGCAGGCGTAGATTTCGAGCGTCTGACTGCAGAAGTTAAATCCGGCCACACGGTGGCTTCTAATGGAACACGGACGGTGCGCCTTCAGGCTGGTTTTTCTTTTGAAATTTGTTCATGAAGATCGGCGGCGCTTTGCCGTGATGTTTGCCCAACATCCAGTCAAGTCGTTTTTCCAGATCTGACTTCTCCAGTTCGCCTAGTACTCGAGCAACCAAATTTCCATCTGTGTCGAAGAATGCCGTGGCCGGAATTGCCTCCCCAAGCTGCAACTTTTGCATTTGGTCCGTATTCGCACCGAGCAAGACCGGAAACAGAATGTTGTTCTTTTCGGCAAAAGGTTGGACCAGTTGCTGGCTCTTCTCATCATCAACTGAGGCTCCAAGCACGACCACACCCTT
>JBEEGK010000244.1:0-3568 GCA_041166845.1 Acidobacteriaceae bacterium | reverse complement strand
CTTCCCCGTCAGAGATCATCACAATGGCTCGACGAACGGGATGATCATTCTCTCCCTTGATCAGCTTTTCGCGGCACGCCTTGTAAATGGCATCATAGAGCGCTGTCCCGCCCCCGTCTCGTAGGCGATGGACGCCGCCGGCCAATGCGGCTACGTCGTCGGTGAAGTCTTGCGTAACTTGAGTTCGCCCACTAAAGCCCATCACAAAAGCCTTGTCGAAATTCACCCGCAAAGTCTTTTGGAGAAAGCTGATTGCAGCGTCCTGTTCGAAATCAAAGCGGCCGCGAACTGATCCGCTGGTATCCACAAGCAATCCCAGTTCAAGGGGCAAATCAGTTTCTCTGCGAAAATCAACAATGGATTGCGGCGGCTTGGAATCATCCAGAATTGCGAAATCGTTTTCGTTCAAATTCCGGACAAACTTACCGTGCTTGTCGGTGGCGATGAATAAAACGTTAACTTCGTCAACCCGCTTCTTTATGGTAAGAACAGAGTCGGTCGCCTCAGGTGCTGAGGCTGCATATGGCGTGGAGAGGGCGCTACCTGGGGCTACGTAGCTCGACTGCGCAAAAATGGGAAGGCTGGCAACAGCGATCAAAAATCCCGCTAGACTCAGGCCGCCTCGAATGTACTTCATTCTCGAATCACCCAAAATTTCCACGGTTTAGTCGGCTAAAAGCACAGTCTTTCAATTAGATGCACTTGGTGGGCCGAAAAAACTTGCTACCACACGGTCTGCGCTTTCTTGACTTTAGGCGGACTTGCCTGCAACTCCAAGTTACAAAAGGAGCACGCGAGAAGTCATGCAATTCTAGGTGACAATACTTCGAATGTCCTGAAAGTTGAGCTAGAGAGGGGCGAAATAAATTGGGGCCTCCCGAGCTGCATGAGGGGTAAGAGCAGAAACAGTAAGGCCCCAAGCCTTTGCTGTGGCGTCTTTTTACAACGCTTCAGCTCAAGTCATTAACACTTTTTAATTTTTGTTACAAATTCCGAACACATTTGCGGAAAAAGCTATGTGTAGGGTCTTGCGACCAGCCTGAGCGTCGGAAATCAGAATAGCATCCAAGTTAAGCCGGAACTCGCCTATGCCCATTATGCCCATTGCCCTTCAGATCCTGTGGATGTTTGTGCTGGCAATCCCGATTGCCTCGGTCGCGTGGACCATCACCCATGAGGAGATTTTTCGAGAGCCAAGGGAGTATTGCCTGGGGCAATGCAAAGACGCTCGCAGCATATGGCGACGCAAGTTCTTCTACTTATTCACCTGCGAATACTGCTTCAGCCATTACGTAACTGTCGCATTTTTGTTGTTAACCCACTTTAAGCTGCTCTTTCCCGATTGGCGGGGTTATCTAATCTCGCTGTTTGCGCTGGTTTGGATCGCGAACCAATACATGAGCATTTACAACCGTCTACGGCTCGACATAAAGCACGAGCGTGTTGAGATTAAAGCAGTAGAAGAGCAGATTGAAAGAAAATAATAGAGCCGAGGAGGACGAGCTCCGTCCCCGCTACTTATCGGCTAGTTATCGTTCGCATGACCGAAGTAGGATTCGTTGCGAAGAAGTGACTCCAAGCCTTCGATTACGTGTCCGGCGTCAGACTTGGAAACTGCGCCGCGGATTCCGGCGTTTCTCGCCTCAGCAACGAGCTGTCGCGATAAGTGCATAGTGAACATTAAGATAGGAACGTCGGGGACAAACTTGCCCATCTGACGGGCCGCCTGCAAGCCATCCATCCCTGGCATAAAGAAATCCAAAACAATCACGTCTGGCGACAACTCTTGCGCTTTCAATACCGCATCGCTTCCGTTGCATGCTTCGCCGCAGACCGTCCAATCGCGGTGCTGCTGCAGCAGGTCTCTCAACCGCTTGCGCACCAAAGGACTGTCATCCACTATAAGAATGCGCGTGCTCACAGGCAAAACTCCATCGTTTTTTACCGCCACGAGACAAGAGTAGCAGCGTCTCACTCTCTCCCGTCATCACATTGGGAAGAAAGAAACTGTAGATGGACTCAGGGTGGGAAGTTACCAAATTGGGAGTCCAGACATGTCAGAACTCCCCGCGACCTAGAAGGCTTTAAATCAGGTTCACCAGGCTGGGAAAGCCTTCACGCCATAAAACGTCGAGGTGCGACTTTCCCCCGCGCGTTGCATCCGTTATTCTGTAAGGAGATTCTTGCTAATTCTCTTATGGCGACCCGACAAAACATGGGCGGCGAGGCAGCCGCAACTGCAGTCCTGGACACTCCCAATTACGAACGCGAACGTACATTTGAGGCCTTCCGAACGTGGGGCTACCTCGAAGCCGATCTTGACCCTTTGGGATTTTTGGCTCCGGAGCCCTATGCAGGTCTGCAACTGGACGGTGAATTTGTTCAGGAAGCCCGTCGCATCTACTGCGGCACCATAGGCGTGGAGTTTGCGCACATTTCCGATGGCGAGCGCCGCCGCTGGATTCAGCAGCGGATGGAAACGGCGCCCCCTGCTTTCGATCAGCAGCGCGCGCTTGAACAATTGATCCGCGCCGATCTTTTCGAGCAAGTCTTGCAGCAGCGTTATCTGGGCAGCAAGCGATTCTCTCTGGAAGGCGTTACCGCACTGATTCCGCTCGTGGATGAGATTCTCGATGTCGCGGGCCAGCGAGGAGCGGTCGAACTAGTGATGGGCATGAGTCATCGCGGCCGCCTGAACGTCATCGCGCATGTTGCAAAGCGGGCCCCGGAAGAAGTGTTCGCAGGTTTTGAAGATGTGGATCCGCGGAGCACCCTTGGCGGCGGCGACGTGAAATATCACATGGGAGCAACCGGAGAATACGTCACCCGCTCGGGCGCGAAGATTCACATCCATCTGGTTTCGAATCCCAGCCATCTTGAGGCAGTAGATCCCGTGACGATTGGCCGAACACGCGCCAAACAAGATCGCGCGGGCAAAGATGGACGTAACAAGTTTCTCCCGCTGCTGGTGCATGGAGACGGAGCCTTCGCAGGTCAAGGCGTTTTCGCCGAGACCCTGAACTATGCGGACATCCCCGGTTTCACCGTCGGCGGAACGATCCACGTGATCGTTAATAATCTGATTGGCTTCACCACGGTCAGCCGTGAATTGCATTCATCCCGCTTTGCCGCTCAACTGGCGCGCCGGCAATCCATCCCAATTTTTCACGTGAATGCGGAAGATGTGGATGCCGTTTTGCGTGTGGGCCGCATGGCGGCTGAATATCGCTACAACTTCGGCAGTGATGTCGTGGTTGATTTAATCGGATACCGGCGCCACGGACACAGCGAGGTGGACGATCCCACGATTACGCAGCCGCTGCTGTATAAGGCCATCAAGGAACATCCGCCCCTGTGGGAAATCTACTCCGAAGACGTAGGCTCTGATATCGCGCAAGCGAAGGTCACGGAAATCAAAGCTGAATTCGAGGCAGCGCAAGGGAAAGCCATCTCCATCAAGCAAAAACCTCTGCTGCGGGACCTGCCCTCTTATTGGAGTGAATTCAGCGGTGGCCGTTACACCCCGGCGTTGGACGTCGAGACAGGTGTGTCCGACGAAGAGCTGCGC
>JBEEGK010000243.1:0-10664 GCA_041166845.1 Acidobacteriaceae bacterium | reverse complement strand
GAACATTTTTACCGTAATACGTGATAAACAGATCTTCGAATCCGTCGTTATCGTAATCGCCGACGCAGACGCCTTGTCCCCAGCCGGTGTGGTTGAGTCCAGCTTTCAGAGTGACATCAGTAAACGTGCCATCGCGATTGTTTTTGAAAAGGTGAGAAAACGGTGCTTCGCCCTTGGGAAAGCCCTCAAGCCGGGAGCCATTCACCAGGAAAATATCCAGCCATCCGTCGTTGTCGTAATCGTAAAAGGCGACGCCGCAGCCTGTGGTCTCGAGCAAATACTTGTTTCTATGCTCGCCGCCGAAAATTATTTTTGCGTTCAGTCCTGATTCACGCGCTACGTTAAGAAAGCTGACTCCCAAGTCAGGATTCTTAGCGGAAATGCTCTCTTCTTTTGCGGTGGCGGATTGCGCAAGCATGCGTGCACGACGCCCAAGCGAGAGCACGTTTTCAAGGGACAGAACGAGCGCGGAGCGGCTCAGAGAGCGCAGAAAGATTCGACGTGAAAACGACAAAAGGGAAGTACCGTCCGGCGTTGGCTCGTGCTAGAATTCGCCACCTAATTCTTTAACAGAGAAGCGTAATTTGCAAGTTAACGCTGCCAGATTGCCGTACAAATCCACTTTCGAAGGTGCGATGGCTCCGCAACACGAGCCAGCAAGTTGCAAGACTCCCCGCAGGTGGTTGGTTTTCACTCTCCGGATCACACTCGCGCTTCTAATCGCAGTCTCTCCCATGCTTGCGCAGGAGATTGATCCCACTGTTCGTCATTCGTCGGATTCGAGCCCAAATTCACTGCTGCTATCGAGGCCGGTTCATCCTCTGGAGTTTCTCTCAGCGGTGGGATCTCGTGCCGGAATGTTCGGGAACGAGGCCGGGAACTTTGAAGCGTGGGTATATCCGCTAAAAATCCTGCGGGACTTTCATATTCGTTTTCACATTGCCGGACGGATAATTCCAGCAGAATCGCTAGCAAGGACGGTCTCAGTTCGGCCGGAGTCATCAACCATTTTGTATGCGAGCGATACGTTTCAGGTCCGCGAGACCATCTTCGTCCCGGTGGATGAAGCGGGCGCCGTCATCATCATCGAGTCCGAAAGCAAAGATAAAGATAAAGACGTGCTGGAAACTGAAGTGGTTTTTGAACGCGACTTTCAACTGGAGTGGCCAGCTGCTTTGGGCGGTACCTACATGCATTGGTATCCCGAATTTAAAGCGTTCGTGCTGGGCGAGGAACAAAAGAAATATGTCGCGCTGGTAGGATCGCCATCCGCCGCGAGACCACAGGAAGAGTATTTCACCAACTATTCTTCCTCTTCCGGAAACTCTTTTCTGCTCGGGCCGTTGGCCGCGGGCAAAAGCAAAGACACCAAAGTAGTCGTGATCGCCGGATCAATGAATGGTCAGAAGGAAGCCGAAGAAAACTATCAGAAGATTGCGAGCAACTATCAAAGCATGTTGCAGGCTTCTGCGGACTATTACGACAAATATCTAGCCCGCACCGTTAGCTTGAGCCTTCCCGACAAACAATTACAGCAGGCCTACGACTGGTCGCGCATAAGCGTACTTCAGGGCATGGCGAACAATCCATTTCTGGGCACGGGCTTGATTGCCGGCTATCGAACGTCCGGAGCCAGCCAGCGGCCTGGGTTTGCATGGTTTTTTGGGCGGGATGCAATCTGGACTTCGTTTGCGTTAAACGCCGAAGGCGACTTTTCCGGCACCCGGACTGCCCTGGAGTTTCTGACACACTTTCAACGCGCAGACGGCAAAGTCCCACACGAGATTTCACAATCCGCCAGCCTGGTGGATTGGTTTAGAGATTATCCCTATGGATTCGCTTCGGCTGACGCCACGCCCTTATTCATCGTGGGAATGAATGACTATGTCCACGGCAGTGGGGACGTAGATTTCGCGACCAGCAAATGGGACAACTTGTGGCGGGCCTACCAATTTCTCAAATCAACTTATGACTCAAACGGACTGCCGCGTAACTTTGGCGTCGGACACGGATGGGTTGAGGGCGGTCCGTTGCTGCCGGTGGAAACCGAGTTATATCAGAGCAGCCTGGGGGCCGAGGCCTTGTTGGCTCTTTCGAACCTTGCTCACCTTACGGGCAAGGAAGATGTCAGCCGGCAACTCCTACAAGATTATTCGCAACAGAAGCAAATTATTAATGAGAAGTTCTGGTCGGCGTCGAAGAACACTTATTCGTTTGCGCTCGACAGTGAAGGACATCAAGTAGAAATTCCGAGCGTGCTCGCGACCGTGCCATTGTGGTTCGATTTACTCCCGGACAATCGGGTGCAGCCGACACTGGATAAGCTCGCCGATTTTGATCATCAGGCTGACTGGGGAATGCGAATCATTTCTTCCGAGAATCCTCTTTACGATCCGGGCGGATATCACTTCGGCGCGGTGTGGCCGCTTTTCACTGGATGGGCCTCGGTCGGCGAATACCGCTACCATCGCCCGCTCCCCGCGTACGCAAATTTGCGGTCGAATGCGATGCTCGCGCTCGATGGTTCGCTCGGCCACGTGACCGAAGTTCTTTCGGGCGACTATTATCAACCGCTTTCGACCAGTTCTCCCCAACAGATATGGTCGGCTGCGATGGTGATTAGTCCGATATTGCGTGGAATGTTCGGACTCGAAGTGGATGAAATCTCGCACCGCCTGAAATTGTCCCCCCATGTTCCGGCCGACTGGAAGGCTTTCGAGATTGATAATGTTCACGTAGGAAACGTAGTCCTGAATCTTAAATACCGCCGTGTTGCTGGTTCCATCACGTTAGATGTAGCAAGGTCCGGGGCCGGAGACTGCACAGTGGAATTCGCGCCTGCAGTTAGCCTGCGTGCGGATGTAGGCGGCACCACAATTGATGGCCGTGCCGTCCGCAGTGAGATCAGCGGGACCGGCGAGGATCAGCACATCGTCACAAAATTCACTGTGAGCAGCACAAACACTGCCGTGCAAATTCGTGTCAGTAACGATTTTGGGATTGCATATTCTCCCATTTTGCCGCTTCCCGGTGAGAGCAGCCAAAGCCTAAAAATTGTGTCCGAAAGCTGGACAGCTAACAAAAACGAATTGACTCTCCAACTGGCAGGGATTTCGGGTAAGCAATATGAGTTGGCTTTGTCAGATGCTGCCCAGGTCGTCGCGCTTGACGGCGCCGAACTCGTCAAAGATGAGCAGGGCAATGCCCGGTTACGAGTGAAGTTCTCAGGCGAAGGTCCGTTCTACGTTCACGGCAAGGTATTAATTCGCTTCTCGTCTAAGGCTAAGTCTCGAAAATAACGAAGCAAGTCCTGGGCATCCCGACCGATGTAAGTTCGGCTAAATCGGGTTCGTTTTCCCCGCATAAACACCCTTCTAGGGTTAAACTTACAAGGTTTGCTTAATGAGTTTAGCCTGCCAGGAGATGCTTATGCTTCGACGATGTTTGCCGTTAGGTCTTGCACTCGCCGCCATGATTTCAATACTTCCACATGCACTCGCCCAAACCAAGAAGGTTGACGCTGAGGGACACGAGTGGTGGCAGCATGCGGTGTTTTACGAGATCTATCCGCGCAGCTTCGCCGACAGCAATAACGACGGTATTGGCGATCTTAATGGCATTGCGTCCAAACTCGATTATTTAAAGGACCTCGGCGTGGATGCGATTTGGATTTCGCCCTGTTTCCCATCGCCGCAAGTGGATTTTGGCTACGACGTTTCGGACTACGAAAATATTGATCCGATGTATGGCACGCTGGCCAACTTCGATCACTTGCAGCAGGAGGCCAGCAAGCGCGGAATTAAAATCATTCTCGATTTCGTTGTCAATCACACTTCCGATCAACACAAATGGTTTCTGGAATCGAAATCTTCGAAAACATCGCCCAAGCGCGACTGGTATATCTGGCGCGATGGAAAAGGGCCGGGCCAGCCGCCTAATAATTGGATCTCAACTTTTGGCGGATCGGCATGGAAGTTAGATCCGGCTACGAATCAGTACTACTATCACTACTTCTATGCCGAGCAGCCTGACCTCAACTGGCGCAATCCCGAAGTGAAGACTGCGATGTTCGATGTGACTCGCTGGTGGTACAAGCGAGGCGTTGCCGGATTCCGTCTTGATGCTGTAGACACGATGTTTGAAGATCCGCAACTAAAAGACAATCCGGTGCTGCCTGGAACCAACAAGCAGGGCGACCCGAATACCGACCAGGTTAATAACACCAAGCTTCCAGAAGTACACGATGCTTTGCGCGATCTGCGCAAGGTGGCCGACGAACATAACGCGGTTCTGATCGGCGAAACCTGGACCAAGGACATCAGCGAGCTCAAGCAATATTACGGCGAACACAACAATGAATTGCAGATGCCGATGGACTTCATGTTCACGCGCGTGGATAAACTTTCCCCGCCGGAATTCCGCCGTCAGATTGGGGCGGTAGACGCCGCCGGAGGGTGGCCCGTCTTTGTCATCAGCAACCACGATATTCCGCGGTCCTATTTACGTTACGGCGACGGAGAGCACAATGACCAGATCGCCAAGCTAATGGCAACGCTGTATCTCACCCTTCGTGGTTCTCCGATCATGTATTACGGCGAAGAAATCGGCATGACTAACAATGATCCGACGCGAAAAGAAGACGTGAAAGATCCAATTGGGCGCACCGGATGGCCCAACGAAATAGGCCGCGACGGAGAACGCACACCCATGCAGTGGAGCGCGGAAGAAAACGCCGGCTTTTCGAAGAGCAAACCCTGGCTACCCGTCTCCCCGTCCTATACTACTCACAATGTTTCTGGCGAACTGAAAGACCCCTCCTCAATTCTTCAGACGTACCGGCAATTGCTAGCATTGCGGCACAAGAACCCTTCGCTGCTTGACGGCGAATATATTGCGTTGAATGAAGCTGACCCGAACGTTCTCTCGTACGTCCGGCGTTACAAGGACCAGGCAGTCTTGGTGGTCCTTAATATGTCGGGGCAGAAGCAAGACGTCAGTTTCGATCTGACTTCGCAAGGATTCACAGGCAAGTCAGCGCACACGCTGTTCAACTCGGTGGGAAAGGGATCAGATGACAGCGCGCTGTCGCATATGTCGCTGGAGCCATTCTCCGCATACGTGGGATCGCTTTCGAAATAGCGGGCCAGTAACCATAATTTGAGTCAGTCCGCTGAGCTTCCGTAACCGGTGTTTGAGCGGAGCACATGCGCCACCGGCTTTTCATGCAGCAGCAATTCCGTGGCCTGAACGCGCGGATCTGCATGAAACCAGCGTTGCACCACGCCTTCATGCAGGAAATTTGCAATGGATAGCAGTGTCATACCTTGATGGTGCGCCATCCAGCAGCATACCAACTCGTACCGTTTGCGCCATGAGCGTCGCGATGAAGGACTGAAGTCGGCGGATTCGTAGAATCCGTAGGTCCCAAACCAGCCCTTGTCTGCCATGTCGCGTAAGTTGCGAAGTGCCTCGGAGGGGTCCACGTCGAGAGCCAGGAACGTCGAGTAGGGAGAAATCACAAGAGCCTTGAAGTCAGGCTTCTTCAAGCTGAGACGCGGAAGGCCAAAGGCATGATACTGATAGTTTCCCGCCTCATCAGTCTTAGCATATGCAGATTCCGAAATCCCCCAGGGGATGCGCCTGGTAGCCGTGTAGTCTTTTTGGGCTTCGACCGCTGCGGCGCGCGAACGTTCGAGCAATGTGTTCGCATAGGTGCGCATCCACAGTGTCGGCATTAGGTACTCGAACATCGTTCCCGTCCACGAAACCAGCACGGGGCTGCCCTTTTCAAGGGTGTGGAGGCGTCCCAGCAGGAACCAGCTTTCCTGCGGAATATCTTCCTTGGCAATTGCGGCGAAGACCGCAATGCGCGCTTCCGAGGCAAGCAGATCGTAGCAGGACGCGTTGAGTTGTTGCGAATCTCCGTCGAAGCCGATGGAGAGAAGTTTTCGACGGCGGTTCAGCAGGAAGCTGAAGTCCATCGAATCGGCCAGTTCGCCTGCCTGAGTAGCGGCGCTTCGAAATTCATCAATCAAGCGTAAAACGTTAGCACGAGTTTCAGGAAGCAATGCCAACAAATTCTGATGCAATAGTTTCTGTTCGGCGGTGATGTGCTCCGAAGCTAGGGCCTGCTGTAAACGCAGAGTCAGCAGATCTATGAAATTGGGCAAATCCCGCAATGGAGAGCATTCCCACGCAGGCTTTAAACCAATCGAAGGGTCATCTCGCAAGCTGTCAAACTCTGGCAACAGCCAGGGCGAATAGGTCTTCACCATATGGCGCACGCTGGCAAGTCTCAATGTGGCCTGCTCGGCAAACCATGACACGTCCTCTCCATGCTTCGATGCGCCGGCTTTTGAATTAACATCGAGGGCGGCAGCCGGCAAATTGAGCAGGTGCTTTATCCAGCCTTTCCCTTTTATTTCTTTTTCTAGTCCCGACAAAATGTTTCGCGAGAGGGCACGTCGGTCACCCAGCACTCGAAGACAGTCAAGCAATCCTTCTGCGAGGCTATCCTTAAACAGAGGGCAAGTCAGCTGCTGCAGGCATCCTTGCTCGAGCGTCCACAGGGAAGCAACGAGATTACCGCTATCCACGGAAGATATGAAAGCAGGCGGGAGCGGCGAAAGCGTTTTCGTGTTGTACCAGTTGTAAAGGTGCCCACGATACTTGGAAAGTTTCGCAATCGTTGCCAATGTGTTCAGGGTTTGTTGGGTAAACTCCGGGGCAGTGAGATATCCAAATTCGCATGCGACCTGGCGTGTATTGAGCAGAAAACCAATGTTCGTGGGAGAAACGCGCGCCGCTATCACCGGAGGCGTTTCCTGCACGTTGTCGGGGATGAGCCAGTGATGTTCCTCAGTGCTGAACTCTGCGAAATATCGCCAGGTGCGAAGAGCGGCACGGCGGAGAAACAAATCGTCCTTTTCAGAAGTCTGGGTTCGCACCGGGCGCGGCGGCAAATTCAGCCAATCGGAAACCAGCTTGCTGCTCGCCCACAGCAGGAGCACCGGAAACGCCCAGGCATAAGTGGGCCGATGTTGCAGCCACACGATCAGCCCAAGTGCGATTGCGATGGCGGGCATCCAGTTTAAATAAATGTCCAGCGATGTTCGCTTGCGCACTCCGCTTTCAGCCTGGGCTGCGGTCTCCCATTCCAATAACCGACGGCGGGTAAAGCTGCGACGTATCATCGTGCGCACAACCGCATCAAGCGAGACAAGAGTCTGGTGCGCAAGAAATGTAAGAGTCAGAAATATATTTATGTTTGCCGTGAAGAGCGCACTCGCTGCGTCGCTAGCGATCTCCCATTCGCGTTCGATCACGGCCCGGGTAAGCTCAAATGCAAACCTGAAATAGGCAGGAACAAATAAAATCACCAGCGTGGCGATTGTCCAATACCGTGGTGTTCCGGGCAAAACCAGCCATCCGAGCACCAGCAACACGAAGGTCGCGGGTTCCACCAGGCTGCGGCGAAGATTGTCGAAGATTTTCCATTGCGCCACCAGCGAGATCGGATTGCGCACGCTCTTGCCTGACTCGTCCGGCACATGCGACGAAAGCCAGCCAGTAATCTGCCAGTCTCCGCGCAGCCAGCGATGCTTACGCCGGTTGTAGGCGCTGTAATGCGATGGGTAATCCTCAATAATCTCGATGTCGCTGACGAGGCCTGCGCGCGCGTATGCGCCTTCAATCAGGTCATGGCTAAGGAGGTAGTTGCGCGGGAACCTCCGCTCGAGCACGCGGTGCAAGGTCCCAACTTCATAGATTCCCTTGCCTGCGAAAATCCCTTCTCCATAAAGGTCCTGGTAAACGTCCGAGACGGCGCGGGTGTAAATGTCGAAGCCGGTCTCTCCTGAATAAATGCTTGCCAGACGCGATCTGACGGCGCTCTGAACGCTGACACCTACGCGCGGCTGCAGAATTCCGTACCCCGCAACAACTACGTTTCGCTCCGGATCAATGATCGCCTGATTGAGCGGATGCGCCAGCGTACCAATCATGCGATGCGCTGATCCTCGGGGAAGCTCAGTGTCGGAATCGAGCGTGATCACAAACCGTATGTTAGGAAGTAGCGACAGATTGCCCGTCTTGACAGGGAAGTGATCGTTTTCTCCCCGCAGCAGCTTGTTCAGATCGAGCAGCTTTCCGCGTTTGCGCTCCCAACCCATCCACACGCCTTCGCGCGGGTTATATACGCGGTGGCGATGGAACAGAAAAAAAGATCCCTCTTTATCGCCATGCTTTTTATTCAGTCCCTCGATCAATTGCGCGCACAAAGTTACCAGCGGATCATCTTCATTCCCCGCTTCCCGCGAATCAGGCAAATCACTTACCAAAGCGAAATGAATATTCGCGTCGTGATTTCCCAAATAACGCACTTCCAGGTCGTCAATCAGTCGGCGGACCTGCTTTTCATTCATCAGCAGAGTGGGGACAGCAACCACGGTAACGCAATCGGAAGGAATCTCCTGAAGCTCAAGCTTGGGAAGAATTCGCGCGGGCAACAAAGACGTAATGAGATAGTTCACCAGTTCCACCGCGCTTTGCGAACTCGGCAATAGCAGCACGACAATGGAGAACAACACCATGAGCAGGGAGTTGTGCGTGTCCAGCGACAGCCAGACCATCGCCGACATGATGACTAAAGTGAGAATCTCGATGCCGGGCAGATAAAAATCGTCGGGATGCTTACGCAAAACGCTCTCAATGCGGTAGCCCAGCGGCATTCTGAATCCGACCCTCTGATGAAGCGCGTCGGCGCCCTCGGCGATGAGATAGTAGCCGACGTGCGAGCGCCTGAATGTTCTTCGGGGATCCGTATCGCCACGATTCTGCGCGGCGCGCGCAAGCGATAACACCTGCTCCGCAACTTGTACTTCAGTGAAATCCGAGAATTCGGCTATTTTCACGATTTGATTTCGGTAAAGGTCACGGCTTTCAAAATCCATCCGTGGATAGGCGCCTGCGGGATCCTGGCGAAGCGCGCGATCAAAAATAATCAGGGGCTCGATCAGCGATTTCCAGGGAGCCTGACCGGCTTCCCGCAGGCTTCGAATGCAAGTCCCAAGATCAAAAGTTTCGTTTCGCTTCGCGAGCGCAAGCTTACTCCGCTTGGCAATTTCTTCCAGCAAAAGCAGTTTCAAGACGGGGACCAGCGCCCAAAGCTCTTTCAAGGTCAGGACTGCGTGTCGTTGGAATGCCTCTATGTACGCCGAAAACGTCTCATCACTAAATCGAAATCCGCTCGCGTTGAGAAACGAATCCGCTACCGCCGCAACTCGCGGGAGTCCAGGGCCACTTGCGCTCTTCACGTGTGGAAGCTTCTGTAACGTCTTAACCGCAACGGTGGAGTCTTCCAGATCGGAGCTCAGAAGGCCTACATTGTCGCGCAGCCAGCGCAGATCATCGGAAGCTTCGTCCTTATCAATCGACGATATTGATTGGAAGATTGGTTTGAATGCGTCGCAAAGGCGGGCCCCACGTTCGGGCAGTGAGCGCGACGTTTTCACATCAGGAAGTGACACTAATTCACGCGAAAGCCGGCTTGCCCTTGACCGCAAGTCCTCCAATTCGGACGGAGTATCCGGAGCAGACATGGGATTGTCCGCTTCGGCCTCGATCATTTCGAAAATACGATTTTGCTGCATCTTTCGGGAGTTCCTATCGGTAACTGGCAGCTTGCATTTCAAACATTTCGGCGTAACGGCCCCCGCGGCGAGTCAGTTCCGCATGGTTGCCCTCTTCGGCAATCTTGCCGTGCTCGAGCACCACAATGCGGTCCGCCATCCGTACTGTAGAAAACCGGTGGGAGATGAACAGCGCCATCTTCCCTGTGGTTAGCTCCGCGAAGCGCTGGAAGACTTCAAACTCGCTACGCGCGTCCAGAGCGGCGGTGGGTTCATCCAGAATTAGTAGCTGCGCATCGCGCAGATAAGCGCGAGCGAGAGCAACTTTCTGCCACTCGCCGCCGGAGAGATCAACGCCTCCATCGAAGCGGCGGCCGAGCATCTGGTCATAGCGGCCGGGCAGCTTTTCGATGACCGCGTCGGCAAGGCTCTTCTGCGCCGCATCGTGCAATAACTGGGGGCTGGCTAGGTCCTCGATTCGTCCCACTGCAATATTTTCGCTCGCGGTCATTTCATAACGCATGAAATCCTGGAAAATAACTCCAACCTCACGGTACAAATCCTCCAGGTCGTATTCACGGAGATCAATGCCATCGAGCAGAATCTGGCCTTCCGTGGGATCGTAGAGGCGGGTGATCAATTTCACGATCGTGGTTTTGCCTTGCCCGTTTTCCCCGATCAGAGCGACCCGCTCACCTGGGTGCAGATGGAAGTTCAGCTTGTCTAGAATCTGCCGCGGACTTCCGGGATAGCGGAACGAGACATCGCGAAACTCGAATCCTTTCAATATCGGACGCGGCGCCGGCAACGCGTTCGGCTTCGATTGGATAGTGGGCTTCATGGCAAAAAACGCCAGCAGGTCGGTGAGGAACAATGCCTGGTCCGCGATCCCCGAGAGCGTAGAGAATATCTGCTGGATGTTGCTGCTCGCCTGTAATATGGCGCCCGATAAAAGCGTGAACGTTCCGATCGTGAGGGGAGCTTCCACGGTGCGCCAGATCACGAATACGTAAGCAGAGTAGTATCCGAGGCTTC
>JBEEGK010000242.1:0-15539 GCA_041166845.1 Acidobacteriaceae bacterium | reverse complement strand
GCTTTCAGGCTGCGCGTAGAAGGTCTAGAGAACCTTCCGCCACGCGGGCCATACATTATTTGCTCCAATCATCAGAGTTATCTTGATCCCGTAATCCTGTGCGCCGTTATGCCACGGCAATTGTTCTCGCAGCTCTTTGCGGTAGGCACCAGCGATATTTTTGGCTCTGGCATTATGCGCCGCGTAGCGCGCTGGCTAAGAGTGATTGTCGTAGATCCGGATGCGAATTTGATTTCTGCCATGCGCGCGGGAGCTGCGGGCCTCCGGAGTGGGCGAATTTTGATTCTCTATCCAGAAGGAGAACGGAGCATCGATGGCGCGCCCAAAAAGTTTAAGAAGGGCGCCGCGATTTTGGCCATGAACATGAATGTGCCTCTGGTGCCGGTCGCGATAGAAGGGTTCCACAAGACGTGGCCGCGTGGTAAGTCGTTCCAGAAGTTTGTGCCCTTGCAAATAGCGATTGGAAAGCCTATTTATCCACGACAAGAGAACGCCGCATCCGAAGAGACTTACGAAGCATTGACTGCGGAACTCAGGTCACAGGTCATAACTATGTGGGAAAAGTTAGGAAATGAACGTCAGAACTGAGCTAACTCTCCTCTATTTCGCGCGCGGATGCGTCTCGTCATACACCTGTAATACATGCTTCATCGAAAGCTGCGTATAACGCTGCGTTGTCGAAAGCCGTTCGTGTCCGAGCATTTCCTGGATCGCGCGCAGGTCGGCTCCCTCCTCCAGTAAATGCGTTCCAAAAGCATGACGCAGGGTATGCGGATGAACGTCGGGAGAAAGGCCTTTTGCAACCGCGATCTTCTTCACAATTCTCCCCACGCTGCGAGTGGTCAATCGGCCTCCGCGATGGTTGATTAGTAACGCAGCAGTAGCTTTTTTCTGTGTCGCCAGCGCAGCTTGCCTCACGGGAAGATAGATAGCCAAAGCGGCTCTCACCGAATCTCCGAAGGGGGCGTAGCGTTCCTTTTTGCCTTTGCCGCGAATCAGGATTGCCTCAGAACTCAGTCGGATGTCGTCCACGTTGATGCCGACGAGCTCCGAGTTGCGAATGCCGCATCCGTAGAGAAGTTCTAGCATCAGACGATCGCGCTCGGGAAAAGCTGCTACCTCAGGCATGGCTCCATCTATGACGACATTCATCTCTTCAATCGTAGGAACGCGCGGCAATCTTTTCGGCAACTTGGGAGTGGCAACCAGCGCAGCTGGATTCTGCTCAGCCAGCCCCTGCTGTGCCAGCCAACGGTAAAGCGA
This sequence comes from Acidobacteriaceae bacterium, assembly GCA_041166845.1. Lineage (GTDB taxonomy): Bacteria > Acidobacteriota > Terriglobia > Terriglobales > Acidobacteriaceae > JALYIM01. The sequence continues at coordinate 14,276 of JBEEGK010000242.1, read as the reverse complement.
CCTTACGGCTGCCAGCGCACGCGCTACTGAAGTCTTGCTCAATCCTTTCGCGTATAAATCGGAAAGAAACCCTCTGATCGTCAGATGATCAATACTTTTCCATGAGCGCGATCCAATGTAAGCGGAGAAATTTTCCAGATCGCCGGCGTACGCCTTGATGGTGTGCTTCGAGGCATTTCGTTCCTTCAAGGAGCGAAGGAATTGCTCAATTGCCTTGCACACAGCGGTCTTCGCGCTGGCTGGCTTCATCGGGCCTTCGCTCGCGGGTGGTGTTTTTGATAGACATTCTTCAGCCGATCGAGCGCGAGATGCGTATACACCTGCGTGGTCGAAATGTCGGCATGACCCAAAATTGTTTGAACGGTACGGAGGTCGGCTCCATTTTCGACCATATGAGTCGCACAGCTATGGCGCAGCATATGCGGACTGACGTTGCGCCCGACATCAACAGACGCCGCGCGCACGAGCTGCCACACCCGCTGACGGGTCAGCTTGTGTCCGCGACGCCCGACGAAAAGAAGGGGAGAATTTAGGCTCTTGGAGGCCGTGACCAGCAAAGGCCGTACAAGCTTCATGTAATTGGACAACGCATCCTGCGCCGATTTTCCAAGCGGAACAATTCTCTCTTTATCGCCTTTGCCCCGCACCAGCACATATCCGAGATCAAGCTTAAGGTCTTCCATTTTTATTCCAATAATTTCGGATACCCGCAGCGCTCCGGCGTAGAACACTTCCAGCATGGCCTGATCGCGGGCGGCGATTGCGGAAGCTTGCGCGCCACTGGTGTCGGCGATACGCGTTTGTAACATTCTCCCGATTTCGTCACGCGCCAGCGACTTTGGCAAGACTTTCCACTGCTTTGGAGAATCAATATTCAGCGTCGGATCGTGTGTTATTACTTTGTCCAAAAGCAGGTGGCGATAGAAATGACGTAACGCGGACAATTTCCTGCCAACCGAGCGACTGTCCACCAGATTTGCGAACAACTGCTGAATGAATCCCCGAACATCTTCCTGCCGGGCTTTCGCTAAAACCCGTCTACGTTTCTCGAGGAATTCGGCGAATTGGCCAATGTCGGTGGTGTAGGCTGCGACCGTCAGCGGAGCCAGCCCTTTCTCGATTTTCAAATAGTCAAGAAAGCCTGACACTACGCGCGAATTGGCTTCGGAGGGCACAACCAGAGTATGACCACTTGGGAGCGCCCGGAAAAGTGCTGTAGCAGATACTCAACTACGAACTGGCGGATGTGAGTTCTTTTAAAACATCTGCCGCATACATCGCCCCCTGCGGAGTCTCTTCGTGCTTGAAGAACGTAAACACGTCCCTTCCCTGCGCGATATGCTGCCGCATGCGGTCCGCCATCGCTTGTCGCTCTTCCCCCGTGTAGGTCGGCTTGCGGAAGCGATAGTAACAAAAATTGGCGGTGACGACGTCCGGCGTAACGCGATCTTCTGTCTCCGCTACGCAGAGGGCGCGATTGTATTTTTTCAGAACATCGAAGACTTCATCCGTGAACCAGGAAAGATTACGGAATTCAAATGCCGCGAGCACGCCGCGCGGCAAAGCAACCAGAAACTCCTCCAATAATTTGGGGTCCATTTTCAGGTTGGGAGGGAGTTGAAACAGGACTGGCCCCAGCTTCCCTGCAGCTGCTAGAGGTTCGATCGTGCTTAAGAATCGTGTCACGAACTCCTCCGCGCCTTTCAGTCTCTTTATGTGCGTAATAACCTGGTGCGCCTTGACGCTAAGACGGAAAGATTCCGGGGTTTCAGAAATCCACTTCTGCGCGGTGCTTTCTTTCAGTAGCTGCCGGAAGGTGAAATTTACTTCGACTGCATTTAACCGAGAAGAGTAGTGCCGCAAAAAGTTCTTTTGCGCGAGCTTCGCTGGATAAAAATCCGGCTTCCAACTGGGATACGCCCAACCAGATGTGCCCACGTAAGTCTGCGCCATCGTGCGGTTCCTTCCGGAGTATGTGTTTTGCTTGATTATCGTTTGCGGGCTTTTTTCTTGCTAACGCCTGCCGCCTTCTTGCCAGCCTGTGCCACGGGCACATTGGCCGTCCGAGACTTTCGGGCCGGCGTTGCCTTCACACGCTTTTCCGAAGCCTGAGCCGACATCTCCAAACCCGCCTCGATCGCCTGTGGAGTCGCATCTTCAATCCCGGGAAGTTTTGGCAACTTCTGTTTTAACTTGAGAATCGGCTCGAACAGATCTCCCATCTTTTCTACGCGCTTCAAAACCTGATTAGCTTCGAACACCAATAGTTTTGCGTCTTTTTTCGCGAGTGCTTGCTCAACTTCCTCCCACGTTACCGGCGTCGAAACCGTTGGACGCTCCCGCGCGCGCAACGAATACACGCTGATCGTGGTCTTATGCTCATCGTTCTGGCTCCAGTCAACCAGCACCTTGCCGACGCGCAACTGCTTCTTCATGTCGGATACCACAAGATCTTTGTGTTCGCTTTCAAGCAGTCGCGCTAACGCATGAGCGAAAGGTTTAGTGATGGCGTAGCTAGTGGGCGAATTCAGAGGAACATAAATCTGCAGGCCTTTTGATCCGGATGTCTTGGGAAAACTTTGCAGTCCAAAGTGTTCAAATATTTGCCGTAGCCACATTCCGACCTGGCAGCATTGAACTATATCGGCGGGAGGGCCGGGATCGAGATCGAACACCATCGTCCGCGGACACGTTATGTCTTTGGCCAGCGAGAGCGACGGATGCAGTTCAATGCCCGCCAGGTTCGCAATCCACACGAGAGTAGGCAAGTTGTCAGCGAGAATGTAATTGACGTTGCGCTGATTGCCTTCACTCCAGATGGGAGCCGTCTTCACCCAGTCGGGACGATGCTTGGTGGCGTTCTTTTCGAAAAAGAAGTCCTGGTCCACGCCTCCCGGATATCGTTTTAAGGTCAGCGGATGTCCAGCCAGTTGCGGCACCAGCACCGGAGCAATCCTGGCGTAATAATCAATCACCTGCCCCTTGGTGAATCCGGCCGCTGGATAAAGCACTTTATCGAGATTCGTCAGCGTGAGGTGTTTACCCTCGATTTCGATGGTGGATGCAGTACTCACTGTGTTCTCCCTGGAACTCCACTAACGTCCGACAATTTTATACGTCTATCTTGCAATGGTCTCTTGAATGGTTTTCTTTGATGCTGAAAAGCATTGGCGAGCGGCACGGCATTTGACAAGCTACTTCTCAGGCACGTAATTTCAAGATTCCTTTCATGTTTCGTCCAACCGCAGTGGAGGTCCGATGAAGGCTCGTCTGGTTACTCTCGCAGTGTTTTTCGTGGTGATATTTTGCGCTCTGCCGGTCAAAATAACGGCGCAAGACCTCGCCTCGTTCGAAAAACGCGTGACCGTCAAAAAGCTATCGAACGGCCTGACCGTGCTGATATGCGAGCGTCCTGAAGCTCCCGTCTTTTCTTTTTACACGCACGTAGACGCGGGATCGGTGCAGGATCCGCAAGGCCAGACTGGCATGGCGCATATGTTCGAGCATATGGCTTTCAAGGGAACCGACACGATCGGAACCAAAAATTATGCCGCGGAGAAAGCCGCTCTTGAAAAAGTCGAGACCGCATACGCCGCCTACATCTACGAGCGCGACCGCCCGGTAGATCGAGACGATACCAAGCTCAAGCAATTGGAAAAGGCGTGGCAGGACGCCGTCACTGAAGCCAATCAATATGTCGTGGGAAACGAGTTCGGCGAAATCGTGGAGCGCAATGGTGGAGAAGACCTGAACGCTTCCACCAACGACGATGAAACCGAGTACCACTATTCCCTACCCGAAAATCGGCTGGAATTGTGGGCCTACCTTGAGTCCGAGCGCTTCCTGCATCCCGTCATGCGCGAGTTTTACAAGGAACGCAACGTGGTAATTGAAGAGCGCCGCATGCGCACGGACAGCCGTCCCGTGGGCCGCCTGATCGAGCAATTTATCGCCACAGCCTACGAAGCACATCCTTACCACCGTCCGACAATTGGGTGGATGGCGGATTTAAATTCGTTCTCCGCCAGCGACGCGCAAAGGTTTTTTGATCGCTATTACATTCCATCAAACATGGTGGTGACGGTAGTGGGAGATGTGAAGGCCGCCACTGCTATGCCGGTTATTGAAAAGTATTTCAGTCGCATTCCGTCGCGTGAAAAGCCTAACGAGCGAACTACCACCGAGCCGCCGCAGAATTCCGAACGGCACGTGACTTTGCATGAGGCCGCGCAGCCTATCTACATCGAGGGTTATCATCGCCCCAGTTATCGCGATAAGGACGATGCCGTCTATGACGCCATCGCAGACTTAATGTCGGAGGGACGCACTTCCAGACTTTACCGTTCCCTCGTGCGCGACAAGAAAATTGCGGCCGAGGCGGCTGGGTTTACCGGCTTCCCGGGAAACAAATATCCCCATCTTTTTGCCTTTTACGCCTTCCCCATGCCCGGCCACAAAAATGACCAAATCGCCGCCGCCATTCACGCCGAGATTGAGCGCATCAAGAAAGAAGACATCAGCGACGACGAGCTCAAAATGATCAAGACCCGGTCGAAAGCAAACTTGATCCGCGGATTGAACAGCAATGGCGGCCTGGCTTCGCAACTCGGATTCTTTCAGGCCCGCTACGACGATTGGCGCGAACTATTCCGTACGGTGGACAGAATAGACAAAGTCTCCAAAGCGGATATCCGCCGCGTCGCCAACGAGATTTTCCTACCTACAAATCGCACCGTTGGCAGTATTGAAAGCACCCCTCCACCAGCGGGCGCTCAAGGAGGTGCGCAATGAATTTGCAAAAACGTTTGCTGACTTCTTTTCTCGCTTCCTCGCTCTACCTGATGCCGAACGTTCACGCGCAACAGAATGCCGCTGCCCCGCAACCAAACGCCGCCTCAACTTCTGAAGGAACTGCCGCGTGGCGTCAGATTCCGATTCCACCGTTGCCGCCCTTCAATCCTCAGAAACCCAAGCGAATTGAACTTTCCAATGGAATGGTGGTTCTGCTGCAGGAAGATCACGAACTTCCTTTGATTGACGCAGTAGCCCGCATCCACGATGGCTCTCGCTCCGAACCTGCAAGCAAGACCGGATTGGTGGATCTCTACGGCGAAGTATGGCGCACCGGAGGCACCAAATCTCAGACTGGCGATCAACTCGATGACTACCTCGAAGTCAGGGCGGCTAAAGTAGAAACTGGGGGAAGCGCCGACTCGACCACTATTTCATTGTCTTGCCTGAAGGCGGATTTCGATGACGTTTTTAAAGCGTTCAATGACTTGCTGCGCACGCCTGAATTCCGCTCGGAAAAGCTCGATCTCGCGCAGAAGGAGGCCTTCGATTCTATCTCCCGCCGGAATGATGAGGCTGGAGGCATTGCCTCACGCGAGGCACTAAAGCTGGCTTACGGCGCCAGCAATCCGTACGCCCGCGAGCCAGAGTATGCCACCATCGCTGCCATCACCCGGCAAGATCTGCTGGATTGGCACAAAAGATATGTCCAACCAAACAACATAATTTTCGGAATTGTAGGAGACTTCGATTCCGCTGCCATGGAGGCCAAACTTCGGCAAGCGTTCGGCTCCTGGCCCAAAGGTACCGCCTGGAAAAAGCCGGAGATCAAGTTTCAGCCAGCCGTCCCTGGCTATTATCAGGTGACTAAAAACGATGTAAATCAAAGCATCATTCGCATGGTTGCTTTGGGAATCACGCGCGACAATCCCGACTACTTTGCTGTCGAGGTCTTGAACGAGGCCTTTGGTGGCGGATTCTCGTCACGCCTGTTTCGAAATATCCGTACCGAGCTGGGCCTTGCTTACAACGTGGGAGGAAGTGTCGGCGCCCGCTTCGATCATCCCGGAGTGTTGCAGCTTTCCATGGGAACGAAGAGTGCCACCACCGTTCAATCCATCCAGGCGTTGTACGCGCAAATTGATGACTTGATAGCGCACCCCATCGGCCAGGATGAAATCAAGCGCGCCAAGGATTCCATCCTCAACTCATTTGTATTCAATCTCGATTCTCCGGAAAAACTTCTGCGGGAGCAGATGTCTTATGCGTTTTACGGATATCCCGCCGATTTTCTGGAGCGATATCGCAGCGGAATCGAAAAAGTGGAGACAGCCGACGTAGCGCGGGTTGCCGCAAAATACCTGCACAAAGATCAGCTTGCGGTTCTGGTCGTCGGTAATCCCGTGGAATTCGATAAGCCTCTGTCTTCGTTGGGTTCCGTGAAAGAGATTGACATCAGCATTCCTCCTCCGCCGGGCGGACCGGGACCAGCAGGTGGCGGCTCGAATTAAATTTTGGATACTCGAATGGAAAAAGTAAATCTGCAACAGAAATTTTCGCTCTTCGCAGAACACTGGAAACCCAAGATCGTCGGGGAACTCAACGGCCAGCAGGTTAAGCTGGCCAAGTTCAGCGGACCGTTCGTCTGGCACAGCCATGAAAACGAAGACGAACTCTTTCTGGTGGTCAAGGGTCGCTTTCGGATGGACTTTCGAGATCGCGCAGTGTGGCTCGAAGAAGGTGAATTCCTTGTCGTCCCTCGAGGTGTCGAGCACTGTCCAGTCGCCGACCAGGAAGTTCACGTTCTGCTTTTCGAGCCAGCCACCACCCTAAACACCGGAAACGTAATCAACGAGCGCACGCTCGAAGTTCTCGATCGGCTCTAAGCCCCTCGATTTTCGCGTGCTTGACAGCCGCCATATTCGCGCGTACCCTAGGCGAATAAAAGGCGAAAAATGGCTACCTTATCGTTGCTTCCAGTCAATGCCTCGCGATTAGTTGGCATCGCACGTCTGGCGTCCGAGGGAGAATCGCTCTCCCAACGCCATGACGTCGAATACTTCACAATTCTCAGCCGCTCGCTTCTAAACCGCTGCAAGGTCGCACGCATGCCCTTTACCTGGACCATCAATCCCTATCGGGGATGCGAATTCGCCTGCAAATACTGCTACGCGCGTTACACCCACGAATTCATGGAGATGCGCAATGGCCTCGACTTTGAGAAGAAGATTTTTGTAAAGCAGCATACGGCAAACTTATTGCGCTCTGAGCTGCGGCAGGTCAAATCTGGCGAGGAGATCGCCATTGGCACGGCGACTGATCCTTATCAGCCTGCGGAACGCCGCTACGAGGTCACGCGCGGGATCCTTGAGGAATTTAGCCGTCACGCGGGCTTGGACATCAGCATTGTTACGAAATCGGACTTGGTCTTGCGCGACCTCGATCTTTTAAGCGAAGTAGCAAAAAACAATCGCCTGTTTGTAAACCTCACCATAACCACGCTAAAAACTGGGCTGGCGCGACTTCTCGAGCCGAGGGCGCCGCGTCCTGATTTGCGAGTCCAAGCCGTCCGAAAACTTAGCGATTCGGGCATTGAAGCCGGCGTTATCTGCGCACCCGTCGTCCCAGGGATTACAGACTCGCCGCGCGACCTCGATGGTCTGGTCAAAGCCACGGCTAAGGCTGGCGGCAAGTACATATTCGCGAACTCACTATTCCTGAAACCCTGCTCCGCCGCCGTATTTATGCCCTTTCTTGAGAAAGAATTCCCCGAGCTGGTTGAAAACTATAGGCTCCGCTTCCAGAACCAATCCTTTATGTCGGCGGCCTACCGGAAGCGGCTCTCGGGACTTATGGCCCGATTGCGAGCCAAGTACGGCATTCCTTCCCGCAAAGCTGGATACGCAGTGCCAACTCCCGCCGTCGCCCAGGACGCCCAACTGCGTCTCTTCTAGAGGCCGCTACAATGGCGATTCCAGGCAAGCGGCAGCATCTAATATGTGTCTGTGCGCCCGCAAGTCAGCCTCTTTGCGGCGTTCTGCTGGAGAGGGCCTCACTGCCGGTCCAAATTGACACAAATTGTCATTCCGGCATGCGAAATCTGGCACATTGATCAGTTTCGGCGCTGTAAGCTAAGAAATAGCGAGTTACTACCTTGATGCATCTCTTTAATTGCCAATAACTTAGCCCTGGTTACCCGGGTACCTTAGTAACTAGCGGCTTTGGCGTGCGAAATGCGAACATAATCGGCAACAAGGTCATTAAGACCGAAAGTTCTGAAGGAGAGAGGGAAACTATATGAAGAAACAAAAAGGTTTTTCACTGATTGAACTGCTCATCGTGGTCGCGATCATCCTGATCATTGCTGCGATAGCCATTCCGAACTTGTTGCGTGCACGTATTGCCGCCAACGAGTCGTCCGCTGCATCGTCCGTGCGTACCATCAACACCGCACAGATTTCTTACAACTCCAGCAACCCGGCGATTGGCTACGCTGCCAACTTGATTGCTCTTGGGCCGAGCAGCGCCGCGAGCCCTTGCGTTCCTGATCCGGCTGGCGTGTTAGGCGCTTGCTTGATCGATAGTCAGTTGGCTTCCGGTACCAAGAGTGGTTACACGGTATCAGTTGCAGCCACCGGTGGCGTGCCCAAAACTGGTTATGCAGCGAACGCTACTCCTAAGGTTGCCAACCAGACCGGCACCAAGGACTTCTGCTCGAACGAAGACGGCGTTGTCCGCTTCTCGAACGCAGTAGTCCCAGCGGGAACTTGCCCCGGTGCGACCACACCGCTGCAGTAGTCCTGGCACATCCGCAAGGATACAGCCGAGGGCACCGGAGAAATCCGGTGCCCTTTTTCTATTTCTGGAACAGGATCCCCCAGATAACCACTGTTTACCTTCGTAATCACGGGAACCTTTCCCGCCAGTTCCATCGCTGCCGGTTTTGTTTATAATTTTTCTAAATCAAGAACAAAACAACTCTGGTTCCTACAATGACTGCGATAGAAATTCTTGGTTTCGAAAAAACCTACAGCGTCGGCTTCTGGCGAAAAAAACAGAAATGCGCGCTCAAACCTCTTCATCTGCAAGTACAGGAAGGCGAGATTTTCGGCTTTCTAGGCCCTAACGGCGCAGGTAAAACCACGACCCTCAAAATGCTGATGGGGCTTGTTTTCCCGACGGCCGGGACCGCCCGGATACTGGGCATGCAGCTTGACGATCCGCGGATGAAAGCGCAGATTGGCTTTCTGCCGGAACAGCCCTACTTCTACGATTATCTGACCGCACGTGAGTTGCTGGAATATTACGGACAGCTCTCCGGAATGCCCGCAAGGTCGGGTCATGGCAGAGTCAATGAAACACTGGAGCGGGTGGGGCTTTCCCACGCCAGCGACGTACAACTGCGAAAGTTTTCCAAGGGCATGTTGCAACGGGTCGGCATCGCGCAGGCAATTCTGCATGATCCGAAGATAGTTTTTTTCGACGAGCCTATGTCAGGCCTCGACCCCATGGGCCGCCGTGAAGTTCGCGACTTGATGGCGCAATTGAAGCGCGACGGCAAGACGGTTTTCTTCTCCACTCACATTCTTTCCGATGCCGAATCGCTTTGTGACCGAGTGGCAATCATCCACCGGGGAGAATTGCGCGGAGTGGGAGCGGTTGCCGACTTAACTTCAAGCGTGCAGGGCAAAGTCGAGATCGTCTGGCAAGGCACGGTGGCCCCTGCGGGAATGAAGGCCTGGGGCGTAGATTTTCACGTCACTGGTAAGACCGTCCGCTGCGTCGTGACGGAAGACCAGCAGGACGCCGCCATCGAGATGCTCAGGCGGGACCGACTGCGCCTGATATCTGTGATTCCGGTGAGAACGTCGCTCGAAGACTACTTTGTCAGCAAATTGAAAACCGGAAAAATGGAAGCCCATGCCGGAGTGGGATCATGAACTCCAATCCCATGAATTTCAGAATTGCCCATATCGCAACTAATACTTTTCGCGAAGCGGTGCGCGATCATGTGCTCTATAACTTGATCGCATTCGCTTTGCTGATGTCGGGCGCTGCCATTCTGGTCGGGCAAATTTCATTCGGCATCGAGCGCCTCGTGGTCATCAATCTTGGACTGGCTTCCGTCTCTCTGTTCGGAACGGTGATCGCCATCTTCATCGGCATTGGACTGGTTTCGAAAGAGATTGATAAGCGGACGCTCTACACGATGCTGACGCATCCGGTGCGCCGATGGGAATTTATCGTGGGCAAATTCGTTGGACTCTCCGGCACGCTGGTCGTGAACACGTTCTTCATGGCGATCGGAGTGTTTGCTGCCTTACTTTATGTCTCCCGACACTTTCAGAAGGCGGATGTGTGGGTGCTGGTCGCTCTCTATTTCATCATTCTGCAGTTTCTAATTATTACTGCTCTGGCGCTTTTGTTTTCGTCGTTTTCCAGCCCTCTGCTATCGGCAGTGTTCGCTTTCTCGCTGTTCATCATTGGCAGTTTCTCCGAAGACTTGCGAGGCTTTGCCGCCATGACGAATGGACTGGCGCGCTGGATCACGACCGGTGCTGCTTATCTGGTCCCAAATTTTTCTGCCCTGAATGTCATTAGCTCGGTGGCACATCAGCAACCGGTCGCCGGACATCTCATTCTTTACAACACTGCTTACGCGTTGCTTTACACGACCATGGCGATCAGTGGAGCGGTGCTGATCTTTGAGCGGCGCAACTTGAAATAACATGAGAGCCTCTCGCAAGGTCGCAATTGCCGCTAGCAGCGTTTTGATTCTGTGTCTGATGGGATCAATCTTCACGCTGCGACGGGTAGACCGCATGCGCAATGCAGCGACACTTGAGGAAGTGCTCTACGTTTCTTCGCCGACAGCGTTGAAACGCATGAGTCTCGGCTACAACGGACTCCTGGCCGACATTTATTGGACGCGCGCTGTCCAGTATTTTGGCGGCAAACACCACGATGGTGCGACTCACCTTGATCTGCTGGCGCCTCTATTGGATATTGCGGCGGCACTCGATCCCCAACTTCTGGCAGTGTATGAATTCGGTTCTAATTTTCTAGCGGCGAAGCCCCCTAATGGAGCGGGAATGCCGGAGCGGGCGGTCAAGCTGGAGGAGTTTGGGATCAAAAATAATCCCGATGAATGGCGCCTTTACTACAATCTCGGATTCATCTATTACCTTGACCTGAAAGATTACGCGCACGCCGCCGAGACGTTCGATCGCGGCTCGCATGTTCCAAATGCTCATCCATGGCTGAAGATACTTGCCGCGCAGATGGCACAGCACGCCGGAGAAATCCAAACCGCCAGAATGTTGTGGACGACAACCTTGCAATCTTCGCAGGAACATTACATCCGTGCTAACGCTGTGGCCCACTTGCGCGCGCTGCAGGTGGACGAGGATGTCACGAACCTGGAACGCGTCGCATCTTTCTACAAACAGAAAAATGGACGCTGGCCATCGAGCTTTGCTGAAATAGCGAGAGCCGGGTTAATGACCGGAACGCCGGTTGATCCACTCCGACGGCCATACAGGTTAACTACCGACGGACACGTGGAAGTCCGTTCGCCGGACGATTTGCCGTTTATCGAAAAAGGGACGCCTCCAGGGTATGTGCCGCCCAAGAAACCGAAATTCCTGCCTACCGATTAGCATGGCGTGGATCTGATGACTCTACAACGTAAGATTGTGGCTAGTGGCAGTTAGCCAAAATGATGATTCACCCCACGATTTGAGCACAGAGCTTCGCCTGAGGCGAACGTTGCGCCGCTGGTGGCAACAACAGCGTACCAGTGCGGGATTTGCGGCAACGTTGCGGAGCCTCACTTCCCTTCTATGGGAGTTCATTCGTGAATCCACGCCCGAGCAGCGACGGCAGCGCTACGGAGACGCTGACTACGATTGGGAGCATCGGGTAGATACCACGGGCGGCAGTGTCACCTGGCGTGATCGGCTCATGGGCATGTTCCATTCGGCATACCAGCCCACCCAACCCGACGTTTTTCACCAAATTATCGAAAGCTTGGAAATAAACTTCCCTGAATTCGTATTCATTGACATTGGATCGGGAAAGGGCCGCGCTTTGTTAATGGCGTCGGACTATCCGTTTCGCGGCATCATCGGAGTCGAACTACTGCCTGGGCTGAATCGCGTTGCCACTGAAAACATCGCGAAGTACAAGAGTGGTTCGCAACGCTGTTTTAACCTCGAAGCAATCGCTGGCGATGCCCGACATTTTGTTTTCCCGGCGCACCCAACCGTTCTGTACCTCTTCAATCCTCTGCCGGAGACCGGGATGGCGGAGCTATTGGCGAATCTGGAACGTTCCTTGCATGACAGGCCGCGACCGGTTTATGTGATTTACCATAATCCTGTGCTGGAACACCTGCTGGCCTCCAACACGTTGCTCAAGAGGATAAAGGCGACGCACCAATACGTGATCTACGCGAATTAGTCAAACACCAAGCCGGACAAAATGAAACCGCAATTTATCCCAGTAATGCTGGTCGCCTGCTTGGCCGGCGTTTGCTGTGCCGCGGACGACCAGACACACAGCGTCCACACCATCACGCAGGCGGTGGATGATCATTACAACCATCTCCGCACGTTGCAGGCTGAATTCACCGAGATTTATCACGGGGCCGGCATGGATCGCAGCGAATCCGGAGTTCTGCTCCTAAAAAAACCCGGCAAGATGCGCTGGGATTACCGTTCTCCAAAAGAGAAGCTTTTTGTGAGCGACGGCAAAAATGCGTGGTTTTACGTCCCAGGCGACCGCCAGGTGCGAAAAACATCCACGAAGAAGTTGGACGACCTGCGGTCTCCTTTAAGCTTCCTACTCGGCAAAACCAAGCTAGAGAAGGAGTTGCGAGGATTATCTCTGGCGCCTGACAAGCGGTCTTCGCAACCGGACAATGCGATGTTGAGAGGCGTTCCGATTCGCTGGGCCGATCGTATCGGCCAAGTGGTGCTGGAAATCACCCCCGGCCATCAGATTGCTCGTCTGATCATTGACGAGGTCGATGGCTCGACCACGGAGTACCGACTGGCCGGACAAAAGGAAAATCTGAGCATCCCGGACGAGAGTTTTCGCTTTGTGCCGCCCAGTAACACGGAGGTAATCGAGGGTGACCTCAATAGCCCCTGAAGTGAGCAATTCAAGGCAAGACGCGCAATATCCCGCGAAGTACTAAGGGAACTTGAGATAACCAAACTTTAACGTTGCAGAAATATCCGAATGTTAGACTTAGGGTAACGAACGGAAATCCAGCAACATGGCAGAATTTCTCGTAAAAGTAGCCGACGAACGTGGTCACCTGCTGCAACAAGTGGAAAACGGATACTCGGAGGCTGAGATCCGCGACCGCTTCGTGCAACAGGGATTTCTGGTGTATTGGGTCAAACCGCGCGGAATGTTTGCGGACGGAAAGTTCAGCCTTGGCCGCCGTGGATATGTAAAACAGACGCCTTTTCTTATATTTAACCAGCAATTCCTCACGTTAATTAAGGCCGGCTTGCCCATCCTCAGTTCGCTGGATTTATTGATTAAGCGGCAGAAGGATTCGCAGCTTCGCAACCTCCTGCAAAACGTTAGGGACCGGGTTAAGAGTGGAGAATCGCTGTCTGAAGCGTTCGCCGCGCAGGGCGCATTTCCCAAGATTTATACGACTACGCTGATGGCGGGGGAGAAAAGCGGCAACATGGAAGAAGTTCTGGGCCGCTACATTGGGATGCAGCGGCTGGCGCTGACTTTTAAAAAGAAGTTGGCCGTTTCGCTGGTGTATCCCGCGCTGCTGGTGTCAGTTGTATTCGTGATGCTGATTTTTCTGGTGACCTACGTGGTGCCGCAATTCGCCAAGCTTTATGCGGACATGAACGCCGACTTGCCAACGATTACGTTAATCATGCTTTCGATTGGCACGCATTCCCAGCAATATGCACCCTTTATCATCGGAGCAGTAATCCTTCTGGTGATCATCTTCTGGCGCTGGAAAGCGAGCGACAAAGGCGCGGACCGTCTGGATCGATCTATCCTCAGACTGCCATTGCTGGGCGACATCTGGCTGAAATATCAGGTAGCCAATTTCTCCCGCATGCTCTCGACCCTGCTGACTGGAGGCATGCCGCTGGTGCCTTCGATGGAGACAGCCGGGGCTTCCATGAGCAGCCGGAGGATTCTGAACGGCATCGCCGAGGCTTCCGTCCGCGTGCGCGAAGGACAGCCGCTCGCCAAGAGCCTTGACCAGCAGAAAATGTTTCCCGACCTGTCGGTCGAGATGATTGAGGTCGGAGAGTCCACAGGGGCTTTGCCCGCCATGCTGAATTCGGTGGCGGAATTTTACGAAGAAGATGTACAAACCGCGCTCGGCGCGGCCATGGCCTTGATTGAACCTTTGATTCTTATTGTTATGGCGATCGTGGTTGGGGGAATACTTATTTCCTTGTACTTGCCGATATTTACCTTGGGTACAAACATTC
>JBEEGK010000241.1:0-4052 GCA_041166845.1 Acidobacteriaceae bacterium | reverse complement strand
CGTTGTACTGACGGGGGACTTTGTTACCGTCCCTCTGTTTACACGGGGAAGGAATGCTCGTCTGGCGGCGGAAAGCGTCGGCCCATGCGCTTTGCTGTTGCATCAGTTACGGTCAAAGTCAGGATCTTTTGCCGTGCTAGGAAACCACGACGTTGGCTCGGACTCCATCTGGATCACCGAGACCATTGAGCGGCAGGGAATTCCGGTCTTGCGAAACTACTCAGTCCCTCTGGATAGGGACGGGGCGCGCATCTGGCTGGCCGGAATTGATGATGCATTGGAGGGAAAAGCGGACATTCGATCTACACTCCGACTGGTGCCCGATAAAGAATTTGTGATGCTTTTAGCGCACGAGCCGGATTTCGCAAGTCTTGCGTCCCGCCATTCAGTGGACCTTCAGCTTTCGGGACACTCTCATGGCGGTCAGGTTTGGCTGCCATTTGTAGGCGCTCCCTGGCTTCCCCCCATGGGCCGCAAGTATCCGAGAGGAATGTATCGGATCGGTGAGTTGACGCTTTACACCAATATTGGAGTTGGTACCATCAGGGTTCCTGTGAGATTGAATTGTCCACCCGAAGTGACTCTTTTTACTTTGCGAAGCGCTCCTCAGTCGTAGCACTAAGGCTTTACCGATAGAATCAACGTTATTTTCCGATTTTCAATAATGAAAATAATTGTCATAGTCGGAGCCCGTCCCAACTTTATGAAGGTTGCGCCCATCATGCGGGCAATCGCGAGCCATAACGCTAGCATGCAACCCTCGCGAGTTGAATTTGATAAAAGTCCGATTCATGCGGTATTGGTCCATACCGGGCAGCACTATGACGCGCGGATGTCGGACAGCTTTTTCTCTGACCTAAACCTGCCCGCTCCCAGTGTTTTCCTCGGGGTCGGATCCGGATCGCACGCCGAGCAAACCGCTGAAATTATGCGGCGCTTTGAGAGGGTGGTGATTGATGAGAATCCCGATGTCGTGTTGGTAGTAGGGGATGTGAATTCAACTCTGGCCTGTGCATTGGTAGCGGCCAAGATGGCCTCGACCAAAGAGCGCGCGCGCCCCGTGATGTTTCATGTCGAGGCCGGATTGCGTTCCTTCGATCGAACCATGCCGGAGGAAATCAACCGGATACTGACGGACCATTTATCCGATCTACTATTTGTCACTGAGCAGAGTGGGACCGAGAACCTGCAGCGCGAAGGAATAGCGGCAAATCGTGTCTTTTTGGTGGGCAATACCATGATTGACTCTCTCCTGACATTCAAGGAGAAAGCGGATGCTTCGACGATTCTCAGCAGTCTCGGCCTTGGGGCGGATAAATCCATCGAACTTTATGCTCTGCTGACACTGCATCGTCCTGCAAACGTTGATGAACGGAAGCCGCTCCTGGAAATTCTCGAAGGCCTGGTGCCTCTTACAAACAGCCATCAGATTATTTTTCCGGCGCACCCACGAACTCAAAAGCAGATCAATTCGCTGGGACTCGAATCTTATTTTCAGTTTGAGTTGTCTGCGTCACGCGAATCGGCCAACCCGCGAAAAGTGCCACAGCAACGAGTCCCACGGCAACGACCGATTCGATTAATTGAACCTCTGGGATATCTTGATTTTGTTTGTCTGATGAAGAATGCTTCCCTGGTGGTTACGGATTCCGGCGGCATCCAGGAAGAGACGACTTGTTTGCAGATTCCGTGCGTGACCGTCCGCGAAAATACTGAGCGGTCAGTAACACTGCACACCGGCACTAATATACTTGCGGGCACAACGCGGGATGGCATTCGCAAAGCGGTGGCTAAACAGTTGGCGCAACCTCAGATAGGACGGATTCCGGATATGTGGGATGGCAAAGCCGCCGAGCGAATCATAGAAATAATCGCAGACTACATGAACATGCGGGCCACAGGGGCGCAACAAGAAGTCCGCAGTGCGATTTTAAACACTGATTGTGTCGAATAAAATCAGTGCGCGAATTGAAGTGAAAGAAGAGCTGGGAAGCGATGCAATCAAATGAAATTCTAGTCACGGGTGGGGCGGGATTTATCGGCTCCAATTTCATTCTGCAATGGCTAAGTTCCGAAAAGACTGCGGTCCTGAGTCTCGACAAGCTCACTTATGCGGGCAATCTCGGTAATTTGGAAGAAGTGGCAGACAATCCGCGTTATCGCTTCGTTCACGGAGATATTTGCGATCGTGCCTTGATCGCAGATTTGCTGCGAGAACGCAAGCCGCACGCTCTCATTCATTTCGCCGCTGAAAGCCACGTGGACCGCTCGATCCAGGGCCCCGATGATTTTATCCGCACCAATGTGAATGGCACTTTTAGTCTTCTGGAAGAGGCCCGCGCATATTGGCTTGCATTGCCGCCAGAAGAAAAATCATCTTTCCGCTTCCTGCACGTTTCCACGGACGAAGTGTACGGCTCGCTTGCGCCCGACGACCCGGCATTTTGCGAGACCACAGCGTATGCGCCGAACAGCCCGTATTCCGCGTCCAAAGCTGCGTCGGACCACTTGGTTCGCGCCTATCATCACACCTACCGTTTTCCTACGTTGACAACGAATTGTTCTAACAACTACGGTCCCTTTCAATTTCCGGAAAAGCTGATTCCGTTGGTAATTCTGAATGCGCTGAACGGAAAGCCGATTCCAGTTTATGGAGACGGAAAGAACGTGCGCGACTGGTTGTTTGTTGGCGACCATTGCGAGGCGATTCGTACTGTGTTGGCGCACGGCAAGCCAGGCGGGACATACAACGTTGGGGGCGGAGTTGAGAAAGCGAATCTGGAGATCGTCAATTCGATATGCTCGATACTCGACGAGTTGCGTCCACACGATCCGGTTGTTCCTCACAGCAAGCTCATCACTTTTGTCACCGACCGTCCGGGCCATGACCGGCGTTATGCGATGGATGCGAGGAAGATCATATCTGAACTAGGATGGCGCCCCCGCGAGACATTCGAGTCGGGCATGCGGAAGACCGTCGAGTGGTATTTGTCGCACGAGAAGTGGATCGCCGGCGTCACCAGCGGAAGCTACCGGCAGTGGATCGCCTCGCAATACTCCCTTTAGAAACATGCGATTTGTAAAATAAACTTCCGCAAGTTAATCTCGACATCCATGTTCGGCCCCACATACAAGTCTCCGTATAAAGGAATCATTCTCGCCGGAGGCTCGGGGACTCGGCTCTATCCAGTCACGCACGCGGTGTGCAAGAGCCTGCTTCCCATTTTCGACAAGCCGATGATTTATTACCCTCTGTCCACGCTTATGCTCGCTGGGATACGGGAGATTCTTATCATTTCCACGCCCGAAGACACTCCGAAATTTCAGAGTCTCTTGGGTGATGGATCGAGCCTCGGATTGAATTTTCAATATCGCGTGCAGCCGCGTCCCGAGGGAATCGCGCAGGCTTTCCTGGTCGGAGAAGATTTCATTGGCGATTCCTGTTGCGCGTTGGTGCTGGGAGATAACATTTTCTACGGTCACGATCTGGCGAAAAGTGTGCTGGAGGCTTGCGAGAATAAAGTTGGAGCCAGGATCTTTGCGTATCCGGTGCATGATCCCGAGCGTTACGGCGTGGTGGAATTTGACCATTCGGGCAAGGCGCTCAGCCTGGAGGAAAAGCCGAAGAATCCAAAATCGCGCTACGCCGTCACCGGACTTTATTTTTACGACAATCAGGTGGTCCAAATTGCGAAATCGCTCAAGCCCTCGGCACGCGGCGAGTTGGAAATTACCGATGTGAATCAGGAATACCGCAAACGCCAGCAGCTTGACGTGGTGGTGATGGGAAGAGGCATGGCGTGGCTCGACACAGGAACTCACGAGGCGATGCTCGAGGCTTCTCTTTTTATTCAGACCATCGAAACCCGACAGGGACTGATGGTGGCGTGTCCGGAGGAAATCTCTTATCGCTATGGATACATTAGCGCCCGGCAGGTTGAGGCCATCGCCGCGCCCATGAAGAGCAATCGATATGGCGCATATTTATTGCAGATGCTCAAGGGACGGGTGTTCTAGCGTGCGTCTTCGAAAACTAGGTTTTCGAGATCGTG
>JBEEGK010000240.1:0-2835 GCA_041166845.1 Acidobacteriaceae bacterium | reverse complement strand
TTCCTTTGAGGGCCACGGTGAGGATCTTCCGATCGACCTTGCCCAGCACTTCCTTAATCGCCTCCGCGCCAATCAGCAGAAGATCTTCAAACACGAACATAAGGTGGCGAATGGTTTCCACCAGGTTGGGATCGCTTTGCTCGATGGAGTCCAGAATCTCCTTGCTGCTTCCCGAATCCAGACGATTGAACATCTCTGACACCGCCCGGACACCGCCGTAAGATTCGCGGCTGAGCTCTCCTAAAGCCTTCAGTTTCTCGCCGATGATCCCGGCAATTTTGGAAATGATAACTGGTGAGATCTGATCCAGACTTGCCATTCGTAGCGCCACGTCGGCGCGAAGTTCAAGCGGTAACGATATCAGGAGGCCGGCGGCCTGGGATGCGTTCAAATGGGAAAGGATCAGAGCTATAGTCTGCGGATGCTCATTATGGATGAATTTGGCGAGTTGCTGCGGATCCGCTTTTTGAAGCGAATCGAAGTTGGCTGTTTCGGAACCCAGCGTCTTCAGCAACCGGTCTAGAAGTTTTTTGGCTTCCTCCGGCCCGAACGCCGTCATCATCATCTTCTTGGCGTAGTCGATGCCGCCCTTCAGAACGAAGTCGCGTGCCACCGACATCTGGTAGAACTCTTCCAGCACCAGCTCGGCTTGCTCATTGCTGATGGAAGTGATGCGCGCAACTTCGCGTCCGACGGCCTGAACCTCATCCTCATCCAGTTGCCGCAAGATCGCACCGCTGGTCTGATCGCCGAGAATGATCATCAGGATGGCGGCTTTGCGGATTCCCGATACTGGCGGTGCGACTTGTTCGAGGTTTTGAATCATAATGTGGGGTAGGCCATCGTTTTTTGTGGCCTGCCTTCGCGGGGTGAGCGCAGACGACAAAAGGCGATCGTCTGCGCCACTAAGACCGCCAACATCATGAGCGTTTCTGGATGCGACACTAGTTCTTCGACTCGTTCATCCACGACCGCATCACCTGGGCCATGACGCTGGAGTCCCTCTTGGCTTGCTCCGCTATATGCTTGCCTAACACTTCAGCTTTCTTTGTCACCGGGGAAATTTTCAGAGCGTTTAGGGCATCCAGCTCTTGTTTCTCGCGAATCGCTGCCTGCTCGGCAAGCTGGGCTTCAATCTGCTTTGCCAGATTCTCCCCTTTCTTTTCAAGGCCAATGATCTGGTCGACGATTTCCACGGGGAGCACGACCTTATTGCGGCGAAGTTTGACGACCGTTCCCAGTACGATTAGCGCTAACAGGAGCCCACTTCCCAGTGCGATCATGACGTATTTGTTCTTAAAGATCTGATCTAGCTGCAACGTTGCTACCGGCACCACAGTCTTCGGTGTTGTTTCCGGCAACTGCTCCGGATTCAGTGTGGCTTCGAAAGGCAGGCATTCGACCACCAATTGGTCCCCGCGCTCGGCGGAAAATCCAATTACGCCCGCGACGAGTTCGTGAATAGTCTTCAGCTTTTCGGCAGACGGCGGCTCGACGATTCTTTTCAGCTTGGCTCCAGCGCCTTCCCAGCGGACTTGCTGATCTACCAACAGCGAGACAGACACGCGCTTCACTGCCCCTTGGGGCAATCGCATCTTACGAACAATATGGCTGGATTGATAGCTTATGTTCTCCGTACGGCGCGTGGTTCCGTTATTACCGCCGGCAGGGCGGCCGGTTGGCCTCGGCAAGTTGGAAGCATTCCCAGGAACACCCGCGGCGCTGCTTCCACCGCTGATGTCTTCGGTCTTTTGAGAAGTCACCATCACCGATTTGGTTGGATCGAAAGTCTCTTCACTTTGTTCTCCGCTAGTGAAATCGCACTCGACTGCCGCAGTAGCGCGGAACCGATTAGCGCCGAGCAAAGGTTCGAGAGTAGTGTTGATCTTGGCCAGCAAGTCTCGCTCTATTTTCTGGCGATAATCCAGGTTGGCTTCAGAGGGCTCCGAATCGTCCACACCAGATGAGGCCTTGCGCGCGCGATTGAGTAGATTTCCACGCATGTCCACGACGGAAACGGCTTCCGGCTGAAGACCCTCCACGGCGCTCGCGGTCAATTGGCAGATGGCGAGTACGTTTTGAGTCGAGAGCAGCATCCCGGGCCGCAGCTTTACCAGCACACTGGCTTTGGCCGGCTGGCGAGTTTCGAGGAAGACGGATTCTTTGGGGAACGAGATGTGAATGCGCGCCTGCTCCACTGCCGAGATCGCTATGACGGACCGCTCCAGTTCGCCTTCGAGCGCACGATGATAATTGACTTGCTCGGCGAAATCGCTGGCGCCGAAGTTTGTTTTGTCGAAAAGCTCATAGCCGATCCTTCCACTCTTCGGCACGCCGGCGGCGGCCAATTGCAGGCGTAGTTCCGCGACCTTGGACGATGGAACCAGAACGGATGTGCCGTTTTCAGACAACCGGAATTCGGACCCGCCTTCACGCACTTTCGCCAGTACGGCAGCGGCGTCTTCCGGCGACAGGGAACTATAAAGAGGACGGAAATCGCGCTCCTGATGCCAATGTGAAAACGTGACCAGGCTGGCGATTACCGCAGCGGCGGCAACCAGGATTGAGGCGATTTGTTTCCACGTCAGGCTATCGAAAAGTCTTTTCATTTCACCTTACATCTGCATGCGCATGACTTCTTGATACGCACTTACCACTTTGTTCCGGACCTGCACGAACAGGTCGAAAGCGATCCCGGCTTGCTGGGTCGCGAGCGCCACTTTATGGACCTCTTGATCCTCTCCGGAGAGAAACTTGCCGATCGCCGTTTCCGAGTTCTGCTGGAACTGCTCCACACGACCGATTGCATCGGAAAGCACAGATTTGAAGCCACCA
>JBEEGK010000239.1:0-3127 GCA_041166845.1 Acidobacteriaceae bacterium | reverse complement strand
CGAGGACATAATCCTGATTACTTTGGTGCCGGTACAAACTGCTTAGGCTAACTTAAAGATTCTTTCGGGAATCTCGCCTTAATAAACCTGAGAAATGTAGCATAGAGGCAGTATTCGAGTCGCTAAGAAAGGTCGCGTGCATGCGTTTAGAAGAGACAGCTCCGCACTTGCAGGCCGATGCAAAGTTGCAGCAGGAGTTCAACCGCTGGGCCGAAGCTGGCGAGGGCGAGAAGATGGAACAACACCATCTCGACATCACCCGAAAAGCAATTCAGCTCATGCAATTGCGTCCCGAGGACCGCGTGCTTGACCTCGGATGCGGCTCAGGTTGGGCAACACGGCTCCTGGCGCGCAGTCTAGCGATTGGCGAAGGTGACGTGGCAAAAAACGTAAAAGGCGCAGTTGTCGGAGTTGATGTTGCCGACGAAATGATCTGCCTGGCCCAAGCTTCTTCAAAAGAATTCCGCAACATCAGTTACGTTTGTGGATCGGCGCTGAGCATACCCTGGCAGGGAGACTTTTTCGACAAAGTGCTATCGGTGGAATCGTTTTACTATTATCCAGATCAGGAACTCGCGTTGGAGGAGCTCAAGCGCGTGATGGCACCTCAAGGACGCCTTTTCATCCTGATAAACCTTTATAAAGACAATCCGTATTCGTTGCAGTGGGTGGACAAATTGAAAGTGCCCGTCCATGTGCGGTCTAAAGCCGAGTATTCCGACATGCTGAGACAGCACGGATTTGTAGAAGTGGAAGCGCAGCAAATTCCCGATGACACCCCGACTCCAGATGACTACAAAACTAAGTCTTTCCACAGTCTCGCCGATTTGCGCGCATTCAAGCGTCTGGGAGCGCTGTTGCTCATGGCAACGAAGCCATAGCGAGATTACTTTGTAAGGCGACCGTATTTCTTCAGGATTTCGCGAACCTGGTCGTGAGGCAATGCAATCACGGTGTGATTGTTAATGCCGGTCATGGTTTCCGCAGCGATCATAGCGTTGATTACAGCTTCTTCTGTTGCCTGCACCGTGGCCAGAAAAATAGGATCGAGCTGATCGTTGGGAAGCATGGTGAGTTGCCGTAATCCCTGAGAGCTAGCCGCGCCCGGATTGGCAGTCGAGAACGCAATGAATATGTCGCCTGATTCGTTGCCGGAATAACTTCCGTCGCGTGCCAAGCCGAGAGACACACGCTTAGCAACGCGCTTGAGTTGTGGTGGAAGCAGTGGAGCATCGGTGGCGACGACAACGATAATGGATCCAACGTCTTTGGTTCGTCCTGCCGACTGAGAAATTTCTCGTCCCACCGGAACACCCGCGATCCGCAACTGATCGCGTCTGCCGTAATTACATTGCACCAGCACGCCAACGGTATAACCGCCAAATTTCGTGTCAAGTCTTCGCGACGACGTGCCGATGCCACCTTTGAATTCGTTGCAGATCATTCCAGTACCACCACCCACGTTTCCCTCTTCCACCGGGCCTGCGTGCGCGGAATCGAGCGCGTGAAATGCGTCTTCAGTTTTCACATGGAAACCATTGATGTCGTTCAGCTCTCCATCCCAGGTTTCCGCCACGACCGGTAAAGACCACCAAAAGCCTTCGGCGTCAGGGATACCCCGCTTGACCCTCCAAGCGATAACCGCGTCGCGCACCGTGCCCACACTGTGGGTGTTAGTGATCATCACGGGTCCATCAAGAAATCCGGATTCATCCAGCCACGCGGTGCCGGTCATTTCGCCGTTACCATTGAGCGAGAACCAACCTGCGAAGACCGCGTCGCTCGATCCTTTGCCACGTGGCAGAATGGCCGTGACCCCGGTGCGTGCTGGTCCAGCGCCAACCTTGAGCGTGCCCGAACCGGAGATCAGGGTCGTGTTTCCGATTTCCACACCCTGCACATCTGTGATTGCATTCAATGTGCCCGGCGTTCCATCAAAAGGAATTCCCAGATCGCGAGCGCGTGGCCGTGCAGCCGCCAATGCCATGCTCAAAAAGCACAGAGAAAGAACGCAAACGAACCCGGCCTTACGACAGTGTTTTCGCATCCAACCTCCGAGAGGTAGTCACTTAGCGTTGCGCAGTATAAAGGATCAGTAAAGTATCAAGAAGTCGTGGTATCGTGCGTATAAATAGATCTTGTCGGAGGGGACAATGGAGAACTGGAAGCGTGGGCTGCTGGCTGGGGCCGCCGGCGTAAGCGTGATTTTGCTATTGAAAGGATATAAATCCGGAGCTCTGCTTGCCGCCGGAGTGGGGCTGGCTGCCTTGGCTTCTGAATATCCCGATGAATTTGCAGAATTTCGCGAGAACCTTCCGCAATATTTCGAACGGGGAACTTCTTATCTCGATATGGTCAGCCGCGCGGGAGAGAAGTTAGCAGATGTCGCTGGAAGTCGCGGCAGTGAATGGTACGACGCGCTGGTGCGCAGATAATTCTCGGATGCCGCTTATTCAATTCCCAACTGCTTTCTAGCATCTGGACTCAGGCGCTCGGGACTCCACGGCGGTGTCCACACAACGTTGACCGTCGCGTTGCGAACCCCGGGCAGTTGCTCGATCCTGGCTTTAACCTGTCCGCTGATATTCACGTGCTCGGGACAACCCTGCGCAGTCATCGTCATATCAACGACCACGTCCTGTTGAGCGTCGGCGTCTGAAAACCCGATGTTGTAGATCAATCCCAGGTCAACAATATTCACTGGAATCTCCGGATCATAAACCTGTCTCAGAGCACTCAGTACTTCATCCTCGGTAAGAGTCGCGGACATAAAATCTCTCCTCAGTTATTCAGGCAAAATCGCTAATACCTAGTGTACCTGACGCTGGAGGCACTGTTGACGAATGAAGTGCCGTACCTGAATCTGACTGCTCGACCGCGAACGTAGTGATACATTGCTCGAAACATGGAAATTGAAAGACGGCTATATCGTGCGACCGGGATCATTTCTCTAACACTCGCGTTCGCTATCACCCTGACGACTAGCGCAACTTCTTTTCAGGGCAGTGATAAAGAAAAAGGCCACGAAAGCAGTTCTCCGCCTCGAACCTCGGTACATGGTATTCCGCGATTCGGAGAAGTAACTCCTTTTCTATATCGCGGCGGCCAGCCGACAGAAAGCGGTTTT
>JBEEGK010000238.1:0-12096 GCA_041166845.1 Acidobacteriaceae bacterium | reverse complement strand
GGACTAGTCGGAAAGGGAGATTGGAGATGTTGCCCCAGAAGGATCATAAACAATACAAGCGGACCACTGCCGCGGTGCGGAAACAGCGATTTTCGTTTCGTAGCGGGTCTCGAGAGAGCGGCCAGACTCTTCTCTTGGTGGTCGCAGCCCTTACCGGCATCCTGGTTGTGGCAGCATTCGCAATTGATGTGGTCACACTTTACACCTTTCGATCCGAAGCGCAGCGGTCCGCGGATGCCGCCGCTCTTGCCGGCGCCAAGCTTTTCGTTGATAGCGGATTCACGTCCGGGCAATGTCCACCTCCAGCAACAGTACCCAGCCTGCAGACGCTCATAACTCAGCAAGCTACTGCGATCGCACACCAGAATACAGTGGGCGGAGCGTCGGCTTCCTTTGCGGTCAACGTTAACTTTCCCAATGCCGCATCTCCTTCCTGCGCGAATCCTCAAGTCACGGTGGGCGTGCAACGCACCAATCTTCCCATCTATTTCGCTCGCATCTGGAGCCGTACTCCCCGGTCGGTAAGAGCCACGGCCACCGCCGAAGCCTACAACCCCTCCGCTGCAACCAGCGCAGGAGGCGGCGCAAGCGCTCCGGTCGCGCCACGGTGCGTGAAGCCGTTACTGCTACCGAACTGCGATCCGACCTCGGGGAATGCGAGCAGCCCGCCATCATTGTGTGGGGGCGGTGGTGGAGGGGGGGCCGCGACCTTCGTGAATCCAACTACCGGGGCAGTGTCAAACCCCTCGGTGATCGGCACAACGCCAAGCACCCCCATGACGGCGGACTGCGCTCGAAGCAGGCGAGGTTCTCCCTGCGCGGCAAATGCGCCCGCCGCATGGCAGTATTATCCGTTGGCACTTCCTCCAGCAACCAACGCGTGCCCGAACTGCTCAAGCCCGAGTAGTGGATTCCAAAATAATCTTGAATGCTGCAACCCTACTCCGCTAGCGTGCGGACAAACCCTCAGCGTGGATTTTTCTCTTAATCCCAACGGAAGAAGGGGAGCGGCGAGGACTGGTGGACAGTGCGCGATTCATCAAAGTGGAGGCGGCGGGCAGGACTGGCTTGATACAAGCACTTCGCCATTTCAGATGCACGCCGGATCCAGCAATCCGTTTCTGGGCTCCAACTCTCAAACAAACATTCAGAGGGGCGACGTCATCTCCAGCAGTAATTCGATTGTGACGGTACCTCTTTACGACGGAGCGCCTGTCGCTGGCGCGGTCACGATTGTCGGATTCTTGCAGCTCTTCGTCAACGACGTTAGCAATAGTGGTCAAATGGACGCCACCATTCTCAATGTAATTGGCTGTGGACAGGCCACTGGCGCACCTGTACTGGGAGCGGGCTCGCCAATTCCTGTACGCCTGATTCACAACTGAATTGTCATTTGTAAATCCGTCTGCTTACTGCTGTGGCAGTACTGTCGGATCAGAGGGTGGGCCCCCGGGGGCGTCTGGCTGCGCCGGAGGCGCTTCAGAAGGCGGCGGTGCGATGCCGTCTGGCTGTAGTTCAACGGTCGCAGGGTCCGGTTCAGGAGCGATTTGTATAACTTCTGGTTCGGGATTTTCCTGCAATGGGGCAGGCCCCGGAACGGTGGCGGCAGCGGCACTCGAAGAATCGCTGAATTTCGGAGTGAGAATCACGCTGCGCAGCTTGCCCGGATCACCTTCCGCGCCCACCATCACAAAATTGAAATGCGTACCGTTGAGCAACGAAGACAACGCGTCGCGCGCCGGACTAGGTCCCAGATCTGCCGTGACGCGCTCCTGTTCAGCGCCTGAAGGAATCGGAATATCCGCGCCTGTCTTTTGCTGCACTTCAAATAAAACTTCCGCCAGCGTGGCATTGCTGGCATGAATTGTAAGCGCGCCTCCGCGGCCTGATTCCACCTGAAAACGTGGAGCGGGTTGCGGAATATTCGGCCTGTTGCGACCGTTCACAGCCTTGGGCGGATTGGCCGCCTTAACCGGAATGGGCGTGATCGTTGCGTGCTGGATGGAAGCGACGGTGGTTTCGTGCCGCTCGGGGTTCGTGATCGTTACGAGCAGAAAGTTTCCAGCCGCGTGAATTTCGTACGCCTGGTGTTCTTTTAAATCCACAACCACGCGCGTGACCGGCGGGTTCGCCTGAAAAAGACCCACCCGGACTGACTTGATCTGATCGTTTCCGATTGCGTTTTTGTGCAGTCCAGATCCTGCCAAAGCGTTGGGCAAATCAATTACGAGACGGGCAGGAGAACTCAACATCATTGTGCGCGGAGTAACGGGCTGGCTCAAGGCAATTTTGATCTCGCCCGCTGCACCAGCGTCAAACGAAATCTGCTGCACCTTCGCGTTCGAGTCTATTTGCTGCCGAGCATGCGAATACTCGTGGGAGCCAGCGAAGAACGCGGTGGCCGCAAGTATTAAAACGCGGAATCGAATCGTAACCTGCATGCGGGTGAGTTCAAATCTTAGCAGTAAACCGGATTTATGAAATACACGTGGGTTCTAGCACCCATCAGGAGCTAGGTGGTGCCGGGTCGGCCCATTTTTCGGTAACACAGATATATGCCTACGATTCCGGAGGCGAGAAGATAAAACGTCTGAGGCTCGGGAATCGTCGCAGGCGGGCCGGGCGGCGGCGAACTAGGTGGCGAACCGGGGCTCCCCGGAGGGCAAGCAGCTCTCTTTGGTTTGAGGCTGCCCTCGCTTTGGGCGATAGATTCCAGCTCGGCGTTCTTATTCGACTTCTGCGGCTCGCAAGCTCCGCCACCGCCGGGCAGTGGCGGCGGGAAGGTGATTGGATAATAGTTTCCGGCGAAGAGTCCATGGGCCCAAGCGGTGGGCGGATCCGCGGGATCGAACCAATCCGGTGCCTGCCTTAACAGCGCCGACTCAAATTTTACTGGGAAAGGCGTCCGGAGCGCAGTACCGCCAGACGCCACGGGTCTTTCCATCTCAGCCTCTGCCGGCTCCTCCGCCGAAATTGCCGCTTGCGGAGTTGCGGAAACCCGGTTAGCGCAGCGCGTGCGAGCGACCATTTTGCCGTCGGTCAAGACCTGCTCTCCGGCGCACAATTTCACTTGCCGCTTTGTCCAAAAGATCTTTCCTTTTTGGCGATACGAAAGATAAACCAGCCTTGGACTTTTTAGCCTCATGACTCGGGCATTGCGGAAATCGAATCCCGCGTAGTGAAGTGCAACCAGCGGATCACGTTCGCTGGCAGCGCGCAATTCCTCGGGCGTGACCACTCCTCCCGGTACAACCGAATACGGATAAACGATATGCTTCGAAGCTTTAGCTGATGCGCCGGATTGCCCCGTGCGAACCTCACCGGCGAGCAGCGCCAGATTTCGACTGGGATCGCCCTGCGTCCACTCAGTGGCAGCCCTCGATGTTGAATAAAATGCCGCCAGCTTAAACGAAGAAAAAGAAACTTGCCGCGCAGTGCCAACGGCTATCAGTCCGCAAATGATGATGCTTAGCGGAAAAACTGCGCGACGAATTCGTCTCCGCTTACGGAAGTGGCGTCTGCGCACATGTTTCACTGGATGAATCAAGACTTCTCCTGCAGAAAACCTCCATCAACAGCAACAAAGGATGGCGACGGTCGGCCCCGAAAGATTGCGGCAATCGCCAATTGGAACCTCAGATGTGATGCGCGGAAATGTTAGCAGACCTGAGGGCGATTCCGAGCGAAATGCATGTAGATACTCTTGGTTCTCTCGATATTCCCGAAATTGCACTCTTGCGAGGCATAAACCGCCAGACTTGGAAATTCCAAGTCCACAAAGCGCTTTACCGAAGTTGCTAAAGCCGCCTTTGAAAGGGACGATGTCTTTTTTATCAGAAACGGGACACCTATTTCCAGAAACGATATTCAATAGCCCCAAATGAGTAGTTTTTACCAAATTGCAGGAGTAGTAATCATGCCATTCACGCCAGATCCCGACAAAGCCGTTTCTGAAATCTATCCCTGGATGAGAGTTATGGAGAAGAACGCCCGCGAGCGCGCCCGGTGCTTGAACATCCTGGTGGCCGAAGACAATACTCTCAGTCAAACTTTAATTACCCGCCTGCTGCAAAAAATGCGCCATGTGGTGACCGTAGCGAACGACGGTGAAGAGGCGGTCGCGCTGTATTCCAACGGGGCGTTCGATTTGATTTTTATGGACATCCGTATGCCCAAGTTGGAGGGCACGGTGGCCGCCGCCTCCATCCGCAAACTGGAAGAACAATCTGGCAGCTACATTCCAATTATTGCCATCACTGCCCATGGCAAAGGTGGCGCCCGCGACCGCTGTTTTGCCGCTCAGATGGACCACTACATGGTTAAACCCGTAAGCCTTCAGGGTCTCGAAGGCGTGCTGCAAATCTTCTTTACCCCCGCAGATATTTTGCAGCGCAAGCGGCCTGGCTGGGATAAGTATGACGCCCTGACCCGGGCGGGGGGTGATGAGGCGCTTTTGAATCGCCTCATCCATGTATTTGTCGAAGGGAAATCAAAGATATTGGCCGAGATCGAGCAGGGCCTGGCAAATAAACAGCCGGAAGTTTTACAGCACGCCGCTCACGCACTGCGCGAGCAATTATCTTATCTGGGTGCACACCAACTCTCCGAGACCGCGCGCCAACTCGAAACCACGGGTGCAACCGGAGACCTACAAAGGGCCGTTCACTTTGCTGAACTCCTACAGACGCAGATTGCCGAAATGGAACCTTTCTTTCTTGGGCAAGCCAGGTGAATTTGTGAAAATTCTTATCGCGGAAGACGACCCTTTCTTTCGAAGTCTGCTCGCAGAACTGTTGTCGCCGGACTTCGATGTAGTGATCTGCGAGGACGGCGTGATGGCGCGGAATATGCTTTTACAGGAAAATTCTCCCCGCATGGCGCTCTTGGATTGGATGATGCCGGGAATGACGGGACCGCAGTTGTGCCGCGAGTTACGAGCGCATCCCAAAACGGAAGGGATTTATCTGATTCTTCTTACTGCGAAGAATGATTCCGCTGACATCATCGCGGGCCTGCGCGCCGGCGCGGACGATTACACCACAAAACCGTTTGTAACCGAAGAACTGAGAGCTCGCGTGCGTCTCGGCTGCCGAGTGCTCGAGCTACAGGAAAAAATAGCCTGTCAAAATGTACCTGGCGCGTCGGCTTCAGTTCTCGACAATACGGTTCTGACGCAGCCACACTTGCGGAAGGCTTGCTCAACCGCAACTTTAGCGTCAGTTCAAGCCAGCACCGCAACCGGCCGCGAGCCGCGAAATCCGTAATAAACGATGTAGAGATAGCAGAGTGCGGGCAGCAGGAACGCGTGATGGATGCCGATCCGGTCCGCCATCGCCCCAACGATTACCGGGAGAATCGCGCCTCCGACGATTGCCATAACCATGATGCTGGATCCCTTTCCGGTCAGCGGGCCAAGTCCTGCAATGCCGGAGGTGAAGATGCTCGGAAACATTACCGAGTTAAATAGTCCGACAAGAATGATGCTCCACATCGCCACGTGCCCCGTGGTGTTCATGGAAATCATCACGAGTAGAAAAGCCATCATCGCCGCTATCCCAAGCACCGTTCCGGTGCGCACTCGTTGCAGAACTGCTGAGCCGATAAACCTGCCAATCATAGCTCCGCCCCAGTAGAACGACACGAATCCGGCAGCGGCCTTCTGGGAAATGTTTCCGATGTCCGGCTGGATGAAGTAGTTCACCAGAAAGCTCCCAATGGAAACTTCGGCCCCCACGTAGACAAAAATTCCTAACGCCCCGAGCAACAGGTGACGAAATTTCCAAATGCTCGCGCCAACTGGATGTCCCGCCTCGTGCGGATCGGCGGACGCAATCACTGGCAATTTGTAAAGCGCGATGACCGTGCCGAGAGCAATCGCGATCAGACCCAGTCCGAGGTACGGAAGCTTGACGGATGAAGCTTCCTGTAAACGATAAGCCTGCAAGGCCGGCTCCGATAGCTGACGCAGTTCCTCCATACTTCTTGGGGCCGCGCTCAATATAAATAACCCACCAAGGTAGGGCGCGATTGTCGTGCCCAGCGAATTAAACGCCTGGGTTAAATTCAGGCGGCTGGAAGCAGTCTCGGGAGGGCCAAGTACTGCCACGTAAGGATTCGCGGAGACCTGTAAAGCTGTGATGCCCGCGGCCAAAACGATCAACGCCGCGAGAAACAGGGGAAATGAAGGAACGCTGGCGGCCGGGATGAACAAAAGCGCGCCCGCTCCCATGGTGAATAATCCTGCCACCATAGTTTTTTTGTAGCCAATCCATTCGATTATTTTTCCCGAGGGGAGCGAAAAAACAAAATAAGCTGAGAAGAAGGCAAACTGAATCAGCATCACTTTGGCATAACTCAAATCGAAAATCGCTTTGAGATGCGGCACGAGAATATCGTTCAGGCAGGTCAGAAAACCCCACATGAAAAACAAGGTGGTCACCATCGCCATGGCCTTGCCGTCGGTAGTCTTTGGAGCCGAAACTGTCAGTGGAGCTTTAGTTCCAACCGTTTCCATTCAGTTTTCTCCGATGTTCGCCATTTTAAATTTTAGGGCTACTGCAACTGCTGCATTCAAAAATTGAAAGTTATCCCATCTATCTGAAGGCGTAAAGTATTGAGTGATACTCATTTCCCCACGGGAAGCGGCACATCAAATCGAGTAGCAACGCGCTCCATCGTACTCTCTAAATCGTCAAACACCACGCTGTGCATTCCGGATGCGATCGCGCCCTCTACGTTTTCCGTGCGGTCATCGAGAAATAAAACTTCATGAGCAGACGTGTGCAATTTATCCAGGCACGTGCGATAGATGGCTGCTTCGGGCTTCACGGCTCTCGCGTCGCATGAAAAAGTAAAAATATCGAACACTGAAAGCCACTGGCAAGTTGCCACCAGCCTGCGGCTAAGCTCGAGCGGCATGTTTGATAGAACCGCTATTTCCAGTCCAGCGTGCCGCAGCTGAACGGCCCACTGTACGGTGGCTTCATCAGGCCGCGACCAACTCCGGGTGTCCATTGCGATGAGCTCTTCAATGGTAGCGGGCGCTAGCGCGACGGGGATGCTTTTACCGTTTGTGGCAGCCGATAATTTACCCGCCTCGGCGCCGACAGCCGTCCAATAGGACACTACATCCAGATCACCACGATCGTATGCCAACCGCCTTTTCCAATAGAGTTCTTCAAAGCGCTGAACCGTAACATCGAATATGCCGGCCATGGCCTGCACATCGGAGACGAGAGGAGCCCGTGCGAGCACCTTGCCATAATCGAAGACCACGGCCCGTATGGGAATTTTCTCGTTCAATGTCCTCACACCCAATCATTTACGACCTCATGGATTGTATCGTCCTGCAAGCGCAGCGAGGGTTGAGATTTGGGCAACCTTTCTCAGTGTTCGCCGCAACTAAATCATTAGTTGACGTTTTATATCTCCCAGCGTCAAAGTTACTAGCAAAGGGTTTGCTGGAGAAACAGTGCCTCCAAAGAAATCGCCTACGCTTACAGAAGCTGAACTTCGATTAATGGATGTGTTGTGGCAGAGGGGCCCCTCCACTGTTTTCGAAGTGCAGGAGTCGCTGCCTAAGAAAAAGCCGCTGGCTTACAACTCGGTCTTGACTACTATTCGAATTCTGGAAAAAAAGGGCTACGTCGAACACTCCAAAGACGGCCGAGCCCATATCTACTCGCCTTGCATCGAGCGCGGAGAAGCCACTCGATCAGAGGTAGGACACCTGTTAAAGCGTTTTTTTAACGATTCCCGAGAGTTGCTGATGCTTAATATCCTCGAAGACGCGAGCCTGGATGCCGTCGAACTCAAACGTCTGCGGAAACTTCTGGAGGACGCCAAGCAGTGATTACTGCGCCGATATTTCTGCATCAAGGCATCGAAGGGTTCGCTTCGCAAATAGTGAACAGCACATTGCAAGGGACCGCCGTCGCTGTCGTTTTAGCCATCATCATTGCGGTGTTCTCGCGACGGTGGCGTGGGCAGAATTCGAGTACGAGGTTTGCGCTTTATTTTTGTGTGATGATCGCTGTCACGGCGATTCCCTGCTTCCGACTGCTGAGCCACGCTCCTGTGGCCCCCGCCCCGGAAGCGCGGGTCACGGTTCCGTCGTCTTGGGCTGCCTATTTTCTCGCTGTCTGGACTGTGGCTTCGTTCGTAGCTCTAGGCCGCCTGGCGGCCAGTATGGGGAGGCTGCGAGAAATCCGGCGAGCGTATGTTCCGCTTGAAGTATCAAGTCTCGATCCAGTCTTGCGAAACACGCTCCATAAGTTTGCCGGCTTCAGGCCTGTTTCGATATGCGTTTCGGATAACGTCCAGGTGCCCGCGGTATTGGGATTTATCTCCCCCGCGATCGTTTTACCACGGTGGGCGTTGCGGGAGCTCGACGCGGACGAACTCAACAGGATTCTGATCCACGAACTCGCTCACGTTCGCCGTTGGGATGACTGGACCAACCTGGCGCAGAAACTGCTGCGCGCGGTCTTTTTCTTTCATCCTGCTGTGTGGTGGCTGGAGAGCAAGCTCAGTTTAGAACGCGAAATGGCTTGCGATGACGTTGTTCTGGCTGAAACGACGGACTCGCGCGCTTATGCGGAGTGCCTGGTTTCGGTGGCCGAGAAAGTGTTCTCGCGTCGCGGTGTTGCGTTGGCGCAGATGGTGATTGGCAGAGTGCGCGAAACCTCCCGCCGCGTCGCCCACATCCTGAACGTAAACCGCCCGCTGGCGGGCACGAAGGCTTGGGCGCCTTTGTTAGTCGTAATGCCGGTCCTATTGGTTGCCGCCGCAGTGTCGGTTCCGGACTTGCCGCAGTTGGTGGCATTTCACGATGGAGCTTTGTTAGGCTCCACGGCGGCCATGCTGCCAATGCCACGGGCTCCGCAGCTCTTACAGGCTCGCGCAGTGACAAAGCCACAAGAATTGCACTCTACAGTGTTGAAGACCGCAACCAAAGTTCTTTCAGCGCGTGAGAAGCTTTCTGCATCGCGGCCGAAGCATTGGCCCCCCGCAAACGCCAGCGTTGCGCAAGCCGAGAACAGTTCGATAGAAGCAGCCGGATTCCGAACTGAATCAAACAGTCCATATCAAAGAATCGCGAGGATGGAAGCTTCCCCGCAGACCCGGACGTTGCTGCTTGTGATGGCCTCGGAGCGATATGACGAATTTGGAGCTTCTTCACTGAATATCGCTGTCTGGCAGGTCACAATCGAGCATACGTACAACTCGAGACACGTTTTCCTGGACGGCAGCGTAACTCCCGCAAAGAAAATTTAGAACTCCAGGAGCATAGAAGTTTGAACAGTTGTGACGTTAGTAACTAAAGAATTAGTTGATAGACAAATAAAACAATTTTTAAGGAGAACAAATAGATGAGGCCTAACAAGTGGTTCACCAAGGCTGTAAAAACCTCAACCGTACGCTTCCTCACTGTAGGCGTGTTGGCACTTCTGGCAGTATTCGCTGGGTACGAGGGCATGGCGCCTCCGGTGGCGAAGGCCGCCATGGTATCCCCGGCGCCAGCGGCCGCAGCTCTCGATGACAACAGTGTCGGGACCCTGCTTGCACTCGACAAAGCGATGGAAACTCTTGCCGCCCGCGTCACACCCGCGATCGTAAATGTGGCAGTCACCTCAAAGACGGCAATGGAGGCCAATGGGCAGGAGCGCGACGACTCCCAGCAATTTTTCGGGCAATTCTTCGGACACGGGTTGCAGCCCCCACAACCTCAAATTCAGCATGGCATCGGCAGCGGCGTGCTGGTGTCGCCTGACGGATACATCGTCACCAACGATCACGTTGTGGACGGTGCGGTAGACATTCGGGTCACGATGAGCAATCGGAAAATACTGAAAGCCAAACTCATCGGAACCGACAAACTCACCGATCTCGCGGTTATCAAGGTAGAAGGCTCAAATTTTCCTAGCGTGCCTTGGGGAAATTCAACCGAACTGCATCCGGGACAAACCGTGCTGGCGTTCGGTAATCCCTTTGGATTTCGTTTTACGGTGACGCGTGGAATCGTGAGTGCTCTCAACCGTCCGAATCCGTATTCGACCGACCCGCGCCGCCCAGGAGGATTTATTCAGACCGACGCCGCCATTAACCAGGGGAATTCCGGTGGTCCGCTCGTGGACGCACGTGGCGAAGTTATCGGAATCAATACGTTTCTGATTTCTCCATCCGGCGCATTCTCTGGCATGGGATTCGCTATCCCCTCCCAACTCGTACGTCCCACCGTGGAGAGCCTAATTCGCGACGGAAAAGTCAGT
Organism: Acidobacteriaceae bacterium; assembly: GCA_041166845.1. Classification (GTDB taxonomy): domain Bacteria; phylum Acidobacteriota; class Terriglobia; order Terriglobales; family Acidobacteriaceae; genus JALYIM01. The sequence goes on along the minus strand of JBEEGK010000238.1, from coordinate 1,825 downwards.
CACGGATACATGGGAATTGGAATCTCTGATGTCACACCGGAAAACGCAAAGTTCTTCCAGCTCAACGACAACACAGGTGCTGTCGTCACGCAGGTGGAACCGGCTTCTCCGGGAGCAAAGGCTGGGCTTCGAGTCGGCGACGTAATTACTGACGTAGACGGCCGGCAAGTCAGCGATGCCAGCAATCTTCAGCTTGAAGTTGGCCAGAAGCGCCCAGGCAGCAAGCTCAATCTACAAGTCATGCGCGACGGAAAACGCATGACGCTTCCCATCACGCTGGAAGAAATGGGCAGCCGCGACTCGGAAGGAAACCACAGCGTCGATGCGCAGCCTGGCAAAGCGCGCTGGGGATTGGGTATTACGGACATCACTCCCGACATCCGCGAGCAGGCCCACACTCCGGAGAACGTTAAGGGCGCAATCGTTGAACGAGTGCAGCCTGGCAGCCCTGCCGACAATGCCGGATTGCAACCTGGCGACGTGATTCAAGAAGTCAATCGTCATCGCGTAGACAATGCCAGCGACGCGAAAAGAGCCCTGAGCACTGTTGCAACGGGACAAGACGCTATGGTGCTGGTGTGGTCGAATGGCGGCAATAGCTTCCGAGTCTTGCACGCTGGCGAAGGGTCCTAGTTGCGATTCGACTTCACTCTAGGAACTGATTAAACTAATGCGGCCTCGGACTCGTCCTCCTCACAGCAAAGGACCCGGTCCGAGGCCCAATTCTCTTTAAGAAGAGGAAACATGCCCAAATACGTGATCGAGCGGGATATCCCCGGTGCCGGAAAGTTGAGTCCCCAGGAGATTCAGGCAATTTCTCAGAAGTCTTGCGGAGTCCTGCGCAACATGGGCCCGCAAATTCAATGGGTACAGAGCTACGTGACGCCAGACAAGATCTACTGTGTTTACATCGCACCCAACGAAGAGATGGTCCGAGAGCACGCCAAGCAAGGCGGCTTTCCCGCGAACCGTGTCTCTGAAGTGAAGATGATGATTGATCCGACAACGGCCGAGGGGTAGACGCCGCCCCCCTCAGGCTCGCGCAAAGTCTATAAACCCGCGCACTACATCTGTGCGAATAAGTTTCACCTTCAGTCTGTCGCCAACATCTACCCCCTGCTGTCCCTGTGCCAGCAGTCCCTCGGCGTGAGGTTGCAAGATGCGGACAAAAGTTCCCTTCGTGGTAACGCCCGTCACCATGGCGTCGAAAGTTTCGCCAATTCTACTGCTCATAACCACGGCTGCTATCCGCTTCGACATCTGGCGCTCGACTTTCCGCGCCGCATCTTCCTTCAACGTGCAGTTGCGCGCGATGGCGTCGAGCTCCTCGTCCGAATATGGGATATGTTTTCCCGACAGCGTTGCCTTGATAAGCCGCTGCGTGACGAGGTCAGCGAAACGCCGATTGGGAGCGGTGGAGTGGGTGTAGTCGAGGACCGCCAGTCCAAAATGCCCCTGCCCCGGATCGCCAGGACGCTCCAGCACGTATTCGCCAGGCCCCATCAGTTTAATCACGGCTAATGAAAGATCGGCGAAATGATCGCGGTCGGCGGATTTTCGCTGCGTCAGGAATTCGTTCAGGGCCTTCGAGTCCGGTTCGGAGGGCAACTTGCCCCCCTGCTCGGCTGCCAGCTGAACAATGCGGCCCCAGCGCTCGGGAGTTTTTACCACCCGCCGAATCGAGGACACTTTTTTCTGTTGTAGCATGCGCGCAACGACTCCGTTGGCCGCGATCATGAAATCTTCGATGAGCTCGGTAGCGCGGTTCTTTTCCTGCTTGACCAGGCCCGTAACCTGCTCATCATGCATCGTGGGACGGACCTCT
>JBEEGK010000237.1:0-10061 GCA_041166845.1 Acidobacteriaceae bacterium | reverse complement strand
TTTCCAGAGTTGGTTGGTTACGGTATCCACCAGAGTTGTGCGGCTGCGAACGGCTTTCAGCCCGTCGCCCGTAACCGCAAATTCCCGCTGTATCCGGGCAGATTCGGCGTTGTAGAAATGGCTGAGTTCGCTGCTCAGGAGGGTCGCGGTGGTCATTCAGGGATCCGGGTACCGGACATGCCAGTCCACTGTACCCTTCCCTCAAAGTGGAACGAAATTTAAAGTATTTATGCGGAGCATCACTAATACTTATCCGTGCAGGAAGTTCGACTGCGAAGATTAGAGGAGTTCAGTGCAGAAAAAGCCGCCAGGATTCGGCGACTTTTGATACTTAATTAAGAACTTTTAATTTCTCTTTCCAGCAACTTCTAACTGAGTATGAGCAAGCCTCATCTCGGCCTCGGCACGGGTGAAGTCCTCTTCGCTTTGGCCCTTGGACATGTGCTCTTCCGCGCTTTGCTTGCCTGCTCGGGCCTTATTCACATCGATTTCCTGAGGACGATCCGCATTCTCAGCGAGGATCGTGACCCGATCGGGCAGCACTTCCGCGAAACCCCAGGCGACGACGAAGCGATGAGTTTCGCCGCCTTTGCGGTAAGTCATTTCACCGACACCTAGTTCGGTGATAAGCGGAGCATGTCCAGGCAAAATGCCGAGATACCCGCTCTTCCCGGGGATCTGCATTTCTTCAGCATCGTCTTTGACCAGCATCTTCTCTGGCGTGACGATTTCTAAATGGAAAGTATCCGCCATAGACTCTACGCTGCCGTCTTCATTTTCTGAGCGGCCTCCAGCACTTCGTCAATCGTGCCCTTCATATAAAAAGCCTGCTCAGGGATGTCGTCGTACTTGCCTTCGGTAATTTCCTTAAAGCCTTTGACCGTGTCTTCAACCTTCACGTAACGGCCCGGTGAGCCAGTGAACTGTTCAGCGACGAAGAACGGCTGCGACAGGAACCGTTGAATTTTGCGGGCGCGTTGCACTGTGAGTTTCTGGTCTTCGCTTAATTCGTCAATGCCGAGGATGGCGATAATGTCTTGCAGGTCTTTGTAAGTCTGCAAGGTTCGCTTGACCGCCTGTGCAACGTCATAGTGTTCATCCCCAACGATGCGAGGGTCAAGAATGCGCGACGTGGAACCGAGAGGATCCACGGCGGGATAAATTCCAATCTCAGTCAGTGCGCGTGAAAGCACGGTGGTCGCGTCCAAGTGAGCAAACGTCGTCGCCGGAGCTGGATCGGTCAAATCGTCGGCGGGCACGTAAATCGCCTGCACCGAAGTTACCGAGCCTTTCTTCGTGGATGTGATGCGCTCTTGTAACTCTCCCATCTCCGTTGCCAGGTTTGGCTGGTATCCGACGGCGCTGGGCATGCGTCCCAGCAGCGCTGACACTTCCGATCCTGCCTGAGTGAAACGGAAAATGTTGTCAATGAAAAGCAGTGTGTCCGCGCCTTCAACATCACGGAAATATTCGGCGACCGTGAGTCCTGTCAACGCAACTCGCAGGCGAGCTCCGGGGGGTTCGGTCATCTGTCCATAAATAAGCGCGGCCTTGGAATGCTCCGGATCGCCGGGTTTAATGACACCGGACTCAGTCATTTCGAGCCAAAGATCGTTGCCTTCGCGGGTTCGTTCGCCGACGCCCGCAAAAACTGAAAACCCACCGTGCTGTTTGGCGACGTTATTGATCAGCTCCATGATGACGACGGTCTTGCCCACGCCGGCACCACCGAACAATCCGATCTTGCCGCCTTTTAAGAAGGGCTGAATGAGATCAATAACCTTCACGCCAGTCTCAAACATCTCCGCGGATGTTGCCTGCTCGTCAAAAAGCGGAGCGGGTCGATGGATGGGGTGCCGTTCTTTGTATTGAATCGGTCCCAACTGATCTACGGGGTCTCCGATGACATTCATGACGCGGCCCAGGGTCCCATGGCCAACCGGGACGGAAATCGGGCCGCCCTGGTCAATCGTTTTCATCCCGCGCACCATGCCTTCGGTGGCCTGCATGGCGATGCAGCGGACGCGGCCTTCTCCGAGATGCTGCTGCACTTCGAGCGTCACCTCGAGCGGCGTCGGAACAGTGAAGCCCTCGCTGACAACTTTAAGCGCCTGATAAATTGGAGGCATATTCTGCGGAGTGAACTGCACGTCCACGGCCGGTCCCGCTATCTGAACTACGTGTCCAACATTTTCTGCCATAAGATCGGATTCGCTCTCTGAGTTAAATAATTACCACTACACGGCGGCTGCTGCGCCGCTGACAATCTCAATAATCTCTTTCGTAATCTTCGCCTGCCGGGCACGGTTCATTGCCAGTGTCAGCGAATCAATCATGTCGGTCGCGTTATTGCTGGCTGCCTCCATCGCGGTCATGCGGGCTGCATGCTCGGCGGCCACCGATTCCAGCATGCCGTGGAAGATTTCGATGGCGATGTATTTCGGCAGCAAAGCTCGAAATAGCTCCTCGGGCGACTGTTCGTAAATGTAATCCACGGGAGCGGTCGCAAATTTCTCAGCGGCGGCGTCTATCTCGCTGGTATCGGGAGCGCGCAATCCAACTCCGGCGCCGCGCGATGCCTCGATAGCTCGCTTTTTTTCCTGTAGCGACATTTCGTCAGATTGGCGTATCTCGGCGCTGCCAATATGTTCGATGGGAAGAATCTGCTCTACCACCAGGCGCTGAGAAATTACCGACTTGAACTCGTTATAGACGAGATAAACGGAATCAATCGCCGCTTGGCTATAGCGTTCGACGACGCTATCGGCAAGTTCAGAGGCCGTGGAATACTCAATCTTGTTGAGGACTCCGACGTGTTCGCCCACCAACGTGACGCCGTGAGCTTCGGCCGACTCCGATGTGCGTGCTTCAGCGACTGGATAGCGACGCTTCGAGAAGTCGCGTCCCTTGCGTCCAATGGCCTCGATCTCCACATTGATGTCTTTTTTCGACGCGACAAAACGGGTGGCAGCCTTCAGGATGTTGGTATTGAAAGCTCCCGCAAGCCCCTTGTCTCCTGTGATCACGATCAAGAGCGCATTCTTTTCCGGACGCTGCGCGAGCAGAGGATGCCTGGGACGCCCGGTCTCAGGATCGTAAATGTCCACGCGCGAAACCAGCGACTTCAGCACGTTCGTCAACATCTGCGCGTACGGACGTGCGGCCAGAGCGCGGTCCTGCGCACGACGCAGCTTCGCTGCCGAAACCATTTTCATGGCTTTGGTGATCTGGCGCGTGTTGATCACGCTGCGGATGCGCCGTCGTATGTCTAGAATGTTTGCCATTTACTTCACTGCTACCGGCTTCCGCTGCTCGCTGCTTTTCTGCTGTTCTCTTGTAGGTTCTTTCTTTGCAACCGGTGCCTTTGGTGCCTGTTCATTTGCTTTGCGATCAGCGAGGAAAGTTTCTCTCGCCTCACGTATCACCTTCGCCATTTCAGATTTCAAGTTGTCATCGAGAATCTTTTTCTCCATGATCGTGCGCAGCAAGTCGGGTTTGGAATTGTCCACATACTTGTAGAGCGCCGCCTCGAAGTCGCGGACCTGATCAATCGCAAGCTCGTCTAGAAATCCGTTGGTGCCGGCGTAGATAATCAAAATCTGTTTCGAGAAGGGAAGCGGAGAGAATTGCTTCTGCTTTAACACTTCGACAAGGCGCTGTCCTCGATTGAGCTGAGACTGCGTGGCTTTATCTAAGTCGCTTCCAAACTGTGCGAATGCAGCGAGTTCGCGATACTGCGCGAGATCGAGTTTTAAACTTCCGGCAACCTGCCGCATCGCTTTGATCTGCGCGCTACCGCCAACGCGGCTTACCGAGATTCCAACGTTCACAGCAGGTCGAACCCCGCTGTTGAATAAATCGGTCTCGAGAAATATCTGACCGTCGGTGATCGAAATAACGTTCGTGGGAATGTATGCAGAAACGTCGCCTGCCTGGGTTTCGATAATCGGGAGAGCGGTGAGGGAACCTCCACCGTTCTTGTCGCTTACTTTGGCAGCGCGCTCCAACAATCGAGAGTGGAGATAAAACACGTCTCCGGGATAGGCCTCGCGTCCTGGTGGCCGTCGCAGAAGCAGCGAGATTTCGCGGTAGGATGCCGCGTGCTTAGAGAGATCGTCGTAAATCACCAGCGCGTGACGCTTGGTGTCGCGGAAGTATTCTCCCATCGCGCAAGCTGCATAGGGAGCAATGTACTGCATGGGAGCTGGCTCCGATGCGGACGCTGCCACCACGATCGTGTATTCCATCGCACCGTAATCGGTAAGAGTCTTTACCACCTGCGCAATGGAGGAACGTTTCTGCCCGATCGCGTTGTAAATACAAATCAGATCGTTACCTTTATTGTTGATGATGGTGTCGAGCGCCACCGCAGTCTTGCCCGTCTGGCGATCGCCAATGATCAATTCGCGCTGTCCGCGGCCGACCGGAATCATGCTGTCAATGGCTTTCAGCCCGGTGGCCATCGGTTCACGCACGGGTTGGCGGTCAATTACTCCGGGGGCGAGGCGTTCGAGGGCGATGAAGTTATCAGTGGAAATTGGCCCCTTATCGTCGATGGGCTGACCGAGTGCATTCACGACGCGCCCGATCATGCCATCGCCGACGGGCACGCTCATGATCCGGCCGGTCCGCTTGACGGGATCGCCTTCTTTGATTTCTGTGTAGTCACCCAGCAGCACGACGCCAACCTGATCTTCTTCCAGGTTCATGGCGATGCCGGCCAGGTCATGAGGGAATGACAACAGTTCTCCGGCCATGACTTTGTCCAGGCCATAGACGCGCGCGATACCGTCGCCGAGCGTGATAACGGTACCGACTTCGTCCACTGCGATCTTGGATTCGTAGTTCTCGATTTGTTGGCGGAGTAACTGCGTAATCTCGCTTGCTTTGATTTGTGCCATAATTCGGTTCTTGCCCTTTTAGCTTGCTGCTAACTGCTCTCGAATAACTTCCAACTGTCCTTCGACGGAACCGTCGTAAATTGTGCTGCCCACCCTTATGATTGCGCCTCCCAAGAGAGACGGGTTCTGCGAATACTTTGCTCTGACCTTTTTCCCAGTCAGCTTTTGGACCTTCGATTCCAGTGCATTCTTTTCGGAATCGTCCAAGCTGCGCGAGCTGGTAATTTCCGCTTGGACGAACCCCAATCTCTGGTCCAGTTCCTTGCTGAACTCGTCAACGATAGGCCGCAGAAAGTTTATTCGGTGATGGTCTATCAGTACGGCAAGAAAATTTCTGACCGGCTTCGAAATCCCGTCACGTTTAACGATCGCGTCGAGCACACCGCGTTTCTGTTCCGCTGAAATCGAAGGAGTCTCCCAAACTTGGCGCAATTCTTTGCTTTCTGCCACCAGCCCAGCTATAGATTGGACCTCTTCCAGAGTTTTCGCGGGATCCAGATGGCTATTGAATACAACATCCGCAAATGCCCGCGCGTACGTATTAGTGACCGTCGCCATTTTTACTGACGGACCTTTCCTTGCGAGCCATCACTACCGCCATCGTCAGTAAGCTTTCGCGCAAAGCCGCTAATCAGGCTGTGATCGGTCGCGTCGTCAACGCGAATCTGTTTTCTCGCCAGCCCAACCGCAAGATCAGCGGCATAAGCTTTCAGTTCTCGCCTTACGTTCTTTGCTGCCGCTGCAATTTCCTGGGTGGCGGACTCGACGATCTGGCGCGCATCTTCCTCAGCAGCCGCTTTGATGCGCAGTTCCTCGGCTACAGCTTCTTTATCGGCGGAAACTTGCATCTGCTGAATTTCGCCGCCCAGTTTAGACAGGCGCACCTCGATGTCGGCTAGCCGGCGATTTGCGTCTTCACTTGCTGCCCTCGCTTCAGCTATAGCCTTCTGGATCGAATTCGTGCGGTCGTGAAATACTCCCGGAAGCTTCTTCCTCAGCAAAAAAATGACCGCTCCGGCAATGATCGCGAAGTTCAGCAACACGCTCAGCAGGTAGGCATGCTCAAGGCTTAATCCGGTCACCCGGGCCAGCAATTTCACCGACGGAGACTGCTTGAACTGGGCGTTTTCATCCTCGCCTGCTGCCTCCCGCGAATGCTCAGCGAGTTGGCCGCCGGCTTGCTGAGGGTCATCTTCGGCCTGCATACGAGTTGCGGCCAGAACCCTGGGCGAGGAAAACAACCGCGCATTCCACTTGGGAGCTAATGACGCGGCCATCCACATCAAGGTCAGAGCCAGCAGGAAAATCAGAAAGCGGGTAATAATCATGCGAACGATCTTCGCGCGCGACCTTCGGCTAGCAGTGACAGTCCCGCTCATCGTTGCCCGCCAATCGCTGAAGTGGTTGTTGCCGGCCCGCTCGACGGACGCAGAACAGTGCGGATGATCTCCTGCGCGAGACTGGAGCTCTCAACCTCAAGAGCTTTTCGCGCCTCGACTTTATCGGCCTCGATTGCCGCTCGCGCTTCTTTCACCTGGACCTGAGCTTTAGATCGTGCCTCATTTAAAGCAGCTGTCCTAGCTTGCAAAGCAACCTGTCGGCGCGCTTCCTGCGCTTTGAACACGGACAGGCGGGCCTCCCGCAAATTCTGTTCGTATTCCGCCGTCCGGGCCTCGGTGGATGCAATGTTCGCACGCGCCTTTTCGATCGCGCCTTGGGTTTTATCGTGACGTTCAGCCAGGACCTTCAAAAGTGGCTTATGGACCAGGGTCGTATACAGACCGTAAAGCAAAATGATGAAGACAATAGTCGGGACTGATCCGAGCAGTAATCCGCCTACTTGTCTGAGCGTCTCATCCATATGTGTTGTGCTGGGTACAGCCCGGTCTAAACGGCTAGAAAACCAGTAAACTTAACATCTTAGAATATCACTGTCAACTTGCCGACGGGGTTCAATTCAGGGGTTTTTTGGGAAATACTTTTACGATTCGGGGCGATGGAAGTCGCGAAATTCAAGCCTAAATGCCCAATTTCCTTGACTTCCTTATCCAAGGGTCTAGCATAAAGTTATCACCTCCGATCCAATCCGGATCGAATAGGCCGACAGCCAAGGAAAGTCACCGCTTCCAGGCTGGCGGCCCATTTAATTCCCGCACGACGCAGCATTTCTTAAGGAATTACCCACTTTCTGACCTTCCTGACCACCGATTCCGGCGCTTCCACTTCCAATTCCACCAGACCATCTTTGTAGCTACGCGAGTAAATTCGCGATCGGCCTTCGAGGAAGGCCAACATCTTCCCTTGATCCTGCGGCACGCGAAGTAACACTCGGCTGAGTGGATCTTCTGACAACATCCCATCCACTCGCTCGAGCAGGGTAGTGATTCCGACGCCCTTGATAGCTGAAATATGCACGCTGATCTCATCGTCGAGCAGACTCTCGCGCTGGGTCGGAGAAAGCAGGTCAATCTTATTCATTACCCGGAGGCGTGGTTTGTCCGCTACTTCGAGTTCTTTGAGGACGCGGTCCACCTGTGCATCTTGCTCCACGGAAAGCGGGCTGCTGGCATCGGAAACCTGCAATACGAGGGCTGCCCGTTGCACCTCTTCAAGCGTGGCGCGAAATGCCGAGACCAACGTGTGGGGAAGATTGCGAATGAATCCCACGGTATCAGACAGCAACACCTGGCGTTTCGAAGGCAGGGTCACTGCGCGGATGGTTGGATCGAGCGTGGCAAACATTCTTGGGGATTCCAGCACCGAGGCCTTCGTCAGGACATTGAAAAGCGTTGATTTCCCGGCGTTTGTATATCCCACCAGAGCGATGGTCGCGACCGGCAGGGATTCGCGCCTCTGCCGCTGTTGCGTGCGGACGCGACGCACGTTTTCAATTTGCTCTTTAACGTGCCGGATGCGACGGTAGATTTTGCGGCGATCGGTTTCAAGCTGAGTTTCGCCGGGGCCGCGGGTGCCGATTCCGCCTCCGAGCTGCGACATTTCTATTCCGCGCCCGCCCAGTCGTGGCAGCATGTAGTTAAGCTGCGCAAGTTCCACCTGGAGTTGTCCTTCACGAGTGCGTGCGTGCTTGGCGAAAATGTCGAGTATTAGTTGTGTACGATCAATCACCCTGATGTTCACAACTCTTTCGATGTTTCGTTGCTGAGAGGCAGTGAGGTCGTGATCAAACAGCAGCAGGTCTGCTGAGGCTGAGGCGGCCGCGCCTGCAATTTCTTCCAGCTTGCCTTTGCCGATGAGAGTGGCCGGGTCAGGTTTGTCGCGATGCTGTAAAAATTCCCCCACGACTTCAGCGCCCGCGCTGGTCGCGAGCGAGCGGAGTTCGTCCAGTGACTCTTCGGCGCTGAACTCCGGTATGGATGGCGCTTTTGAATTTACCGACTTGTTCTCGGCGCTGTCACGCGCGGCCATTGCCCCGCTGGTGATAGCAGACTTACTGCCTTGCGACGTCGCGCGTGGGCGCGCACGCCAATGCATACCAATCAAAAAAGCGCGTTCACGGGGAGCGGCTTCAGGGCCTTCCGATCGAGGTCGGTTGCTCTTCCTGGTAGAAGCTTTGTTGGAAGAACTTCTGGAATTAGCGCCAGGCAATAAAAAAACCTATCCTTCGGTGCCAGAGGCGGGAGTAGTTTGGATTGAATCCGCAACTGGAGTGCTGATTGACGAAACTTTTTCCGATTGAGCGTGGAGCGATTTGCCCATGGCAACCGTGGAGATCGCATGCTTGAAAATCAACTGCTCCTGATTGTTGGTTTCCAGGATCACCGAATACTTATCGAACGAGCGAATGCGCCCGGTAAGTTTGACACCGCTTAAAAGATAAATCGTTATATTAGTGCGCTCTTTGCGGGCTGTATTTAGGAAGGATTCTTGAATGTTTTGCGCCAGCTTGCTTTCCATAAACCGTCTCCTTGACGAGGTCAGACCGTCGAGCTTTATGCAATTCCTGAGACTGATGTCTCGGTCGCAAGCGAAAAAAGCAAACGACAATCGGGTCAGTCCGTACGATACGGCCTCGCTAGCCACTTTTCAACTTGTCTCCCTGGCGGTCGGCTTCCGTTATAAAATCGGACGCTTCTTTAGACAGGGACCCACGTTCATCAAACGAACCTGAAGAGGATTGGAGAGAAAATGCCGAGCCTAGTGCTTCACGCCGTCCTTTTATCGCCTTATGTCAGCCTGCCGAGTGACTTCATGACGAATTTCCAAATGGCGTTGCGTCTGATCCACTTTCTGGCAGGAATTACATGGATTGGATTGCTGTATTTTTTCAACCTGGTCAACGTTCCATTCATGAAAGAGATTGATTCGACTACGAAAGGCAAAGTTTTTCCTGTCCTGATGACCCGTGCCCTCGGGTGGTTTCGATGGACGGCGGTGGTTACGGTGCTCGCAGGTTTCCTCTATTGGGGAGGGATTGTTGGCGCGGATGCGCAAAACGGCGGCGGATCTTCAGGAACTGCGATGGCGAGTTTCTTTGGCATCTGGACCGTGGTGTGGGCCATCCTTTACGCGCTTCTGATTCCAGGCAAAGGGATCTCGAACAAAGGTCCCGTACTGACCTTAGTCGCGATCGTGGTAGTGGTTGTTGCCTCCGGTCTTTTTTTACGCGTAAACGATCACGGTTGGGAAAGTAACCGGATGCTCGCCATCGGCATTGGTGGCGGCTTGGGATGGGTCATGCTGCTAAATGTTTGGGGCGTGATTTGGCGGATACAGAAGCGCATCATTGAGTGGACGCGCGAAAACGCGACCAACGGAACTCCGATTCCAGAAAAAGCGGCGCATATGGCGCGTATGGCGTATCTGTCGTCGCGAATGAACGCATTTCTTTCCATACCACTGCTTTTTTTTATGGGAGCTGCCAGCCATTACCCGATGTTTGGAAGATAAATTTGGAATAGAAACAAAACACCAAGTCCCTCCACTCCTCATTGATTCGCTTCGCGAATCAATGAACTCGGTCGGGATGACAGACTTATGACTGACAGGCTTATGACTAGGTTGCGGCACCTTGCGCCTGCGAGAGCGGAACATCTCTCCACCCTGTCATCCCGAGTGGAGCACAACCATTCGCATGCGAATGGCTGTGAGAAGTCGAGGGACCTGCTTCTACCTCGGCGCCCACAACGATGATTCACTCTC
>JBEEGK010000236.1:0-9833 GCA_041166845.1 Acidobacteriaceae bacterium | reverse complement strand
CCGCAAGTGGCTCTTCCCTCACTCTGACGTTGATCTTCTATTTCTTCACGGCGATCGCGAGACTGAAGTCACTTTCAAAAATGGCACGCGCCAGTTCTCGCAGGAACTCTGGGACCTGCGAATGAAGGTGAGTTCCACGACCCGCACGCTGGCAGAGTGCGAGCGCTTTGATCCGAACAATGTGGAGTTCACAATCTCGTTGCTCGACAGCCGTTATCTTGCGGGCGTCGTTGAGTTGGTTTCGCGCCTTCGCGAAAGAGTGGTATCGAAATTATTTAGCCGGGAAACGCAAGCCATTGTGCATCGTCTGGCTGAGATCACGCGCATGCGTTATAGCAAATACGGCAACACCGTGTTTCATCTGGAACCCAATATCAAGGAAGCTCCCGGAGGTTTGCGCGATTATAACGTCGTCTGCTGGCTGGCACTGATTTCATCAATGGACAAGCTGCACGACTGGCCTGATCCGAAGACGCTGCTTCCTGTCTCCGTGAGAAAGCAATTCGAACCGGCGCTCGAATTCTTTATGGCTGTGCGCTGTTTCCTGCACTACCGCCAGGGGCGGGACGACAACATGCTTTTGTGGGAGGCACAAGACGAGGCAGCAGTCCGTAAGATTGGTGCCCAAAGTAGTGACGGGCCGGTAAGCTCCGCGGACTGGATGCGTATCTATTTCGGTCATGCCCGCGCTGTACATCGTGCCTCCATGCAATTGCTCGAAGAAATTCCCGCAGCACGCTCCTCAATTTACCGTCATTTTAAAAACTGGCGCGCACGCGTCTCCAACTCTGATTTCTCGGTCGTGGATAGTTTTATTTTTCTTCAGGATTCGTCAGCACTGCAGGATCCCGAAGTGCTGTTGGGAATGTTCGATTTTATGGCCCAGCACGGCCTCAGTTTGAGCACGACGACGGAGTATCGCGTCGAACAGGTACTTCCGGCGCTGGCTGCCACTCCTCCAAAAGGCGCCGAACTGTGGCGGTATCTTCAGGTCATTCTCATCGAGCCGCATGCCGCTGACGCTCTCCGAGCGATGCACTCGCTGCGTCTGCTTACGCTACTGCTTCCGGAGCTCGCAGTCATTGATTCGCTGGTCGTGCGAGACTTTTATCATCGTTTCACCGTGGACGAGCACTCTTTCCTGGCAATCGAAAGCCTGCACAAAGCACGGCAATCTTCCTCGGAGTGGGACAAGCGTTACGGCGAGGTCGCTGACGAACTGGAGCGGCCTGAGTTGCTTTATCTCGCGCTGCTGTTGCACGACATCGGAAAGGGGGTTCCGGGTGACAATCATGTCCAGACAAGCTTGCTTCTGGCGGAAGATTGCATGGACCGCCTCGATCTCGAGCCAGCAGATCGGGAAATCATTAGATTTCTGATCGGAAACCATCTCGAGATGTCGGCGACGTTGCGGCGAGATATTTTCGATCCTGAAACCATTCACGTGTTCGCCGACAAAATAGGGGGCATCGAACGCCTCAAGATGCTATGCCTGCTGACTTACGCGGACATAAAAGCGGTGAACCCAGAGGCGCTGACACCCTGGAAGGCCGAAAATGTCTGGCAGCTATACATCGCGACTTCTAACCATCTGAACCGCACCGCCGATCAGCGGTTGCATCCCGATCTCAATGACGAAAATCTTTCGCGGTTGCGAAGCCTGGCTGCCGCTGCTGGAAAGCCCATAGCCGGGAAAAAACTTCGTTCTTTTGTGGAGGGATTGCCGGTTCGTTATTTGAGGAACTATCCAGCGGAAAGAGTCATTCAACACTTCAATATGGCGGAGCAGCTCATAGCGGATCCGGTGCAACTTGACCTGGTGCGCGGGCGACACTGGTTTGAGCTCACGCTGGTCACTGCTGATCGTCCATTTCTATTTTCTAATCTGGCAGGAGTGCTGGCAGCGTGGGGAATGAATATCGTGAAGGCCGACGCAGCTTCCAATCAGGCTGGGCTAGTTGTGGACACTGTGTTCTTCACCGATCCATTCCGAACCTTGGAGTTAAATCTGCCCGAGTGGGACCGTTTCCGCCGAAGCGTTGCGGACGTATTGACCGAAAAAGACAGCCTCGACAAGCTGCTACACGACCGCCTGCATTCGGAAAAGAAAAAGACCACAAAAGTGAAAGTGGAAACACGAATTGATTTCGATGATGAAGCGTCCTCCGCAAGCACTCTCGTTCAAGTTATCGCACGAGATCGCCTGGGCCTGCTGCACAACATCAGCTCGCGCTTCTCTCATCAAAACTGCAATATCGAAATTGCATTAATTGATACCGAAGGTCAGATGGCAATTGACGTTTTTTACCTGACATCGAATGGCGCGAAACTTAATCCCGCTCATCAGAAAGTCTTGAAGGCAGATCTGCTCGAAGCTCTGAACGCCGCTTAGCGTTGGCCGCCGCGAGAACACCGTAGTTCTCTTTCCTGCCTGATATCCTTGAAAGAACACTTCTAAGGAGCACACCACAAACTTGCCGCCCATCCTCAATGCCCAGGGACTTTCCAAAAGATACGGAGCCAAGCCTCTCTTTGAAGATATTTCTTTCACTATCTCGGAAGGCGATCGCATCGGACTGATCGGGCCCAATGGCGCGGGCAAGTCAACCCTACTGGAAATTCTCGCCAACCGCGTCGAGGCCGACAGTGGTAACGTCGCAGCCCGAAAGCGCGCTCGTCTTAGCTACGTTCTCCAGGATTCGCAATTTGCATTCGGCACAACCGTTCGCTCAATTATTGAGAGCGCTGTCAAAGACGCGGGAGTGCCACAAGCCGAGCGCGGAACTCGCATCGGGGAAACTCTTGGGCGAGCTGGCTTCACTGATCTTGATGCGGAGGCTTCGTCTCTTTCCGGCGGATGGCGCAAGCGGCTAGCCATCGTCGAGGCTTTGGTGCGGGCGCCGGACGTGCTTTTACTCGACGAGCCTACGAATCATCTGGACCTCGCGGGCATCGAGTGGCTGGAAGACATTCTGCGTAACGCCGCATTCGCATGCGTGATCGTGAGCCACGACCGCTATTTCCTCGAGAACGTCGCTACCGAAGTCGCTGAGTTGAACCGCACTTATCCAGAAGGAATACTTCGCGTGGTAGGAAACTACAGCGCGTTTCTGGAGAAAAAAGAAGCGTTTCTGGAGAGCCAGGCGAAGCGGCAGGATTCCCTTGAAAATCGTGTCAAACGAGAGATCGAATGGCTGCGGCGAGGCCCGAAGGCACGGACGACAAAATCAAAAGCTAGAATCAGCAAAAGTAAAGAACTGATCGGCGAATTAGCGGACCTGAACAGCCGCACTCGAACCTCCAGCGCGAATATTGATTTCAATGCCACAGACCGCCAGACCAAACGTCTCGTTGCGATCGAAGGACTTCATTATGAAATCGAAAGGCGTCCACTTTTTACGAATCTCGATTTCGTCATTACCGCAGGGATGAGGGTTGGCCTCGTTGGCCCGAACGGAAGCGGCAAAACCACTCTGCTCCGTCTGTTGCGAGGAGAGACCGAACCATCCGCGGGCACGATCCAGCACGCTCCTACTTTGCGCATTGTTTATTTCGATCAGAACCGCCAACTCGAGGAGGGCGTAACTCTTCGTCGCGCGTTGGCCCCTGACAGCGACTCGGTCATTTATCAGGATCGCGTGATCCACGTGGCATCTTGGGCAGCAAGATTCTTATTTACCAGCGAGCAGCTCAATCAGCCGGTGGAGAGACTGTCTGGAGGAGAGAAGGCCCGCGTACTGATTGCTCTCTTGATGCTTCAGCCCGCTGACGTTCTGCTGCTCGATGAGCCAACCAATGATTTGGATATTCCCACGCTCGAGATTTTGGAAGAAAGCTTACTCGAATATCCGGGCGCACTGGTCCTGGTCACTCATGACCGCTATTTATTGGACCGCGTTTCCACCGTTGTGCTTGGCCTCGACGGCAATGGCGAAGCAGAAAGCTTTGCGGATTATTCGCAGTGGGAGGCTTGGCAGGCAGAGCGCGAACGAGGAGGAAAATCTGCAAGTAAATCGAAGCAAGGTGCGTCCAATAATGCGTCATCGAATGGTGGGAAATCAGTACCCGGAAAATCTTCCAAGAAGCTTTCATATCTAGAAGTTCGCGAACTTTCTGCAATTGAAGAGAGAGTTGCGGCCGCAGAGGAAGTCCTCCAATCCAAGACCTCAGCGTTGCATGATCCTGGAATCGTCAGCGACGCGCACGCACTAATGAAAGCAAATGCAGAGTTGGAGGCGGCCGGACAAGCAGTAGATGAGCTATACAAACGCTGGGCGGAACTGGAGCAGAAACAAACCTAAAAGGTGGTCGCCCACCCATCATCCTGGCCGCGCATGGTATCCTTAATGTTCCAGCTGCGTCCCGTTTTTCGCGGAATTTCCCCGCAGTTTCACGAAATAAATCATGCTTTCAGTCAGTAATGTTTCCATGCGCTACGGCGCTAAAGTTCTGTTTGATGAAGTATCCACGGCATTCACGCCGGGGAAGCGCTACGGCCTGACGGGACCGAATGGCGCAGGTAAATCTACGTTCATGAATCTCCTCTCCGGGGAACTAGAGCCGCAAAAAGGAACCGTCGTACGTCCGCGAAAACTCGGCGTCCTCAGCCAAAACCAATACGCCTTCGATCAGTATTCGGTACTCGACACCGTAATTATGGGGAACAAACGCTTATGGGGCGCCATCCAGGAGCGCGATAAGATTTACGCCAAGCCGGAGATCACCGATGAAGATGGTATGAAGCTCGGCGAGTTGGAAGGCATTGTCGGCGAAGAAGATGGATACACCGCCGAGACCGATGCTGCCCTCCTGCTACAAGGCTTGGATATTCCCGACGATTTGCACCCGCGCCTGATGAGCGAGTTGCAAAGTGGACAGAAGGTTCGCGTGCTGTTGGCTCAGGCACTGTTTGGACATCCGCAAGCCCTGCTGCTCGACGAGCCGACGAACTATTTGGATTTGGACTCCATCCACTGGCTGCAGGATTTTCTTAATAAGTACGATGGAATCGTGATCACCATCTCTCACGACCGCCATTTCCTGAACAGCATCTGCACACACATTGCTGACATAGATTACGAAACCATCATCACGTATACCGGCACTTACGATGACATGGTGATGGCGAAAACGCAGGTGCGTTCGCAGATCGAGTCGCAGAATGCCCAGCGGGAAAAGAAGATTTCCCAGCTGAATGAATTCATCGCGCGTTTCGCCGCCGGAACGCGGTCAAGCCAGGTGCAATCGCGGCGCAAAGAAGTAGAGCGCCTGCAAGTCACGGAACTGGCGAGATCAAATATTCAACGTCCGTATATCAAGTTCGAGCCAAAGCGGCCTTCTGGAAAACACATCCTTGAGCTCCACGGCCTTGAAAAATCCTACGGAGATCACGAGGTAATTCACGGATTCACTGCCAGCGTGATACGCGGCGAAAAGATTGCATTGATGGGGCGTAACGGCGCCGGAAAAACAACCCTCGTCAATGCTCTGCTATCGAATTCTCCGACAATTCCAGAAGCTGAGCTGCGCAAGACCAGCGGATACGATGGCCCGTTCCTCGATGAAGGCAAAGTCACCTGGGGACATGAAGCGAGTGTGGGATATTTCGCCCAAGATCACAGATCGCTGATTGAAAAGAATTCCACCGCGCTGGAATGGCTGCATCAATGGGACCCCTCAGCTTCCAACGAAGAAATCCGAGGTTTGTTGGGACAGATGTTGTTCGCCAAGGATGAGGCTGCTAAATCCACCAACGTACTATCTGGAGGCGAAGCCGCGAGACTACTGTTCTGCAAGCTGATGTTGCAGAAGCCCAACGTTCTGATCCTTGACGAGCCTACAAACCATCTGGACTTGGAATCAATTAACGCACTGAACATCGCGCTCCAGCGCTACACCGGAACGGTGTTACTGGTTACGCACGACCACGATTTGATTGACGAGGTCGCGACTCGCATCTGGCATTTCGAGCCAAATCACGAGGTCACCGACTTCAAGGGTGTATACGAGGAATATCAAACCGTTCACGCGTAAGCGTGAGTTCATTTGAGGTTCGCATGGCACAACAACACTCCACGGGCTTTCTACAGATTGTCAACGATGCCAAGCAGCGCGTCCGCGAAGTTGGCGTGGATGAGGTAAAAGAAAAACTTGATCGCCACGAGAAATTCGTGATCGTAGATGTTCGCGAAGAGGGTGAGTTCGCCAAAGACCATCTTCCCGGCGCCGTTCACCTTGGCAAGGGAGTGATCGAAAGAGATATCGAGCAGCGCATTCCTGATCGCGACACTGCCCTCGTTCTTTATTGTGGTGGCGGCTTCCGCTCTGCATTGGCCGCCGACAACATTCAGAAGATGGGTTATCGCAACGTTCTCTCCATGGACGGCGGCGTGAAGGGATGGCGTGAAAAAGGCTACCCCTTTGAATCGTAGTGCAGTTGGTACTCCGCGCCAGCCTTGTCAAATAAGAGCTTACGCCCTCTTCGCACTTCGGTAACTTGCCGGATTACCTTTGCAGACCTGACCATAAACAAGCGACGTTCCCCGCTGAACCGTCGTGGAGTTTGGCAGGACGGCATTTCCGACACAAGCATGTCCAGAGCTGATAAACATTCCGCCGCAAGCAACAGCGCGACCGCAACTGCGAAGGCTTATGATCGCGTGGAGCTTGAACACAGGTTGTCGCAGGCAGAAACGCCGGAACTCTTCTGCGCGGAATTGTCGAAACTCTTTCAAGTGCGACGCACCGAGGTCGCTATGATGCGCCTGGAAAAAGGTCAGCTTATGTTCTTATTCCCCACAGAATTGAAGACGGCGGGATCGATTCCAGTTTCGAGTTCTTCTTCGGTTGCAGCGCACACGGCAGCGACCAAAAAAACGGAGCTGTTCAACAATTTTGTGAAAGTCAGGCACATTAGTCTTTTTGAAACTGTGAGGCTCGGTACGCCTGAAACCGTAGATCGTTCTGAACAGGCGTCCATCCAGAAACTGATGTCCGCCCCGGTGATGCATCAGAATAAGGCGCTGGGAGTCATTCAGGTATGCCGCAAGGGTTTCGACTTGCCTTCGGTCGGACCGGATTTTTCTCTGGATGATCTGCAAAAGCTCGAAGCAGTGACCAAGATCGCAGCCAGCATGACGCTATTCAAAAGCGATTCCTCCGAATAGCATCCCTCCAACTTCTGTCAGTTTCTGCCGTAGCTGTTCTTCCGGATGGCCGCATCCATCTTCGCCTTTTCAATTGGGGTAAAAGGCCGCACAGCCCCCTTAGGTAGATCTCCTAAAACCAGAGGGCCAATCGCCACCCTGACTAGCCGGAGCACTTCGATTTGAAATAGTTGCAGCAGCCGGCGAATCTGGCGATTCTTTCCCTCATCCAAAACAATCTCGAGCCACGCATTTCGCTTGCCCTGGCGAAGAACGCTGGCACGCTTTACGCGCAAAGCTTCATCGCCGGCATCCTTCGCTCCTCGCATCATTTGTGGCATTAAATCCGGGCCTGGCAGACCACGAATTTGCACGTGATAAGTCTTCTCCACATGTGTTGCAGGATCGATGACTCGCGCGGCCCACTCGGAGTCATTAGTCAGTAGAAGCAATCCTTCGCTGGCTTTGTCCAGACGGCCCACTGGGCCGACCCACGGCATGCTCTCTTCCAGCAAGTCATATACAGTTTGCCTTCCTTTCTCGTCGGATGCCGTCGTCACCACACCCCGCGGCTTGTTCAGCAGGAGATAAACCTTGGTCGCAGCCGATATCGGCTTGTTGTCCACTTCAATCCGATTGTCTTTTGTTTCTTCAGACGGTAAGCGTACCGGAAATTCCGTATCATGCCGGATCGTGCCATTCAGGGAAACGCGTCCCTGTCGAATCAGGTCGCACGCATGCGCCCGCGAGCAATATCCCATTTTGGATAATGCCCGTGCTAATCCGATTCGGCGAAGCTGAATTCGTGCTGGCATGGCCTTGACTTAGCCGCTATCGTAAAACACAGATTGCGTTTTCCTCCGCGCGAAATGTGATACCCTCCGGTGTTCCATGAGACAACCTAAACCTGAGCGCCGTTCCGGACTTAGAGTTCCGGTTAAGGTGCCGGTCTCCATCAAGTCGAAGGCGGGAAGTCTGGGGGCCAGCGGAGAAACTCGCGACCTCAGCATGAGCGGGATTTTTCTCTATACAGCTTCCGAGATCAGTGAAGGCAGCGAATTGGAAATGCTGCTGATTCTTCCGCCTGAACTCACTCAAGGAGAGAAGCGCTGGGTGAATTGCCAGGCTTCGGTACTGCGGGTGGAGAAACGAAGCAAAGGCGGCGATTTTGGAGTGGCCGCCAGCATAAGAAGTATGCAAGTAGTACCGGAAATTCTGGGTTAGTGCTACACGTAACGTTAATTCTCAGGTGCTTTCCATCATGATCGAAAAACTCAATAGCGGACTGCTGCGAGTTCTCACTCCGCTCGGGCCGCGTTATCTCAATCCGTCATTCTTGCAACGCCTATACTTGGTTTGGATTTTTAGAAATTTCGAGAGCCTGCCCGCAAAGGTTTTAACTCCGAGACAACAGAAGATTATCGACTCCATGTGGTCGCAGAATCGCTTCGTCGCCTCTCCTCAATCCTACGGAGTACACGACGCGCCGCTGATTGGGACGCTGGAACAACGTCCAGACCGCGACGACCGGACGGATGCCACCAGCCACGAAAACATGGCAGAAACAGTTTCTCCGTACGCTACCGACTAGCAAGAGAAATTCTTTTAGGTGTCGAGTACAAGCGGGGTTCGAAAGCCGGGTTTCGCCTACCGCCCTCACAGGGCTATAAAAACTGGATGTTATAATTTCTATTCCTCTTCGCCCGGTTCCGACTGGATGCGGCGAACCCGGGGCGCGTAGCTCAATTGGCAGAGCATTCGACTCTTAATCGACAGGTTGAAGGTTCGATTCCTTCCGCGCCCACCAAATCTAAAGCAGTTAGCTGCTGTTCCCTACCGCTTTCCCTGCCGTTCATAGCCCCGGGTTGCGGTCGGGCGAACCTTGACGCAACGAGCGGAAACGGCGGATCGAACCTCGGAGCAAAAAGATCGCGCCAATGATCAACGCGAGTGCGACCACCCCATAAATCAGGCCGCTCCATACATCACCCTTCCAAGCGTGCGGAGCGTCAACTGAAAAGGCGAAAGCGAAAATAGCAACACAAGCACCGCAAACCAGGAGGAGCGCAGAACCAACGATCCCGAGCACGGACCACGCTATCGCTCCAGTGCGAGTCACTTAACTTCCCTTGCTAACTGCTCCAGAGCTTTCCAAAGGAATGTCCCTCCGAATGACGGTTTGAGAGTATCACTTAACGAATGTTCCCGGCCGCTACCCTGCCGTTCAGAGCTGGCCCAACAATACTGCCCTGAGCTTCGCTCGTCTCGGTAGCGACATCCGCGGGTCGCAATTCTTGTCAGGCGCTCTTCTTACGACGTGACCGAGGCTGGATCTCGTCTGCAAGGGCGCTTCCAGAATTTGATCCGAACACTCGGTCCTTGTACTTATCCCGGCATTGAGCGGAACAGAAGTGAACGGCCAAGGAATGAAGAGCATTCGTTCCGTCCCAACTTGAAAGGATCGTAACTTCTCTCCTGGCGGAAACGGCGCCAACCGACTCTCCCGCAGTGCCAACGATCCAAGCCTCGGATGGTTCTTTCACGGCTGTACAAGAATCGCATACAAATTGAATCATGGGAGCACCTCGTGAGCTCGAATTATATTCCGCTCTTCAACCCGATCGCGATAGAGAGGATTGCTCCAACATCAATATTGTGGCAAGCTGGAGAGATGGCAAAGGCGTACAG
>JBEEGK010000235.1:0-2601 GCA_041166845.1 Acidobacteriaceae bacterium | reverse complement strand
AGCAGCTTCCTCATCGAGTTGTGCTTTCTGCATCTCCTGTGGCACGTCTGCCGCGGTCGTCGTCTTATAAGTGGCCTGCGCCTGATCATAAGTTCCTCGCGTATCTTGTGCGGCAGCCGCGAGATCTTGATTTTCAAGTACTGCCAGTAGTTGTCCTTTGCGTACCTTGCTGCCGCGCTTCACTTTAAAAGCTTTCACGGGAGCGCTGATCTTAGGCACGATCGCAGATTGTTGGAGAGGAAACAGGACTGCCTGGGCCGTCACTTTCTGCTCTAAAGTAGTTTTCTCGACTGCCACTACCTGGACCGGCACTGGTGTTTCTTTTTCAGCCGGCTCCTTAGAACAGGATTCAAGCAGAAGCAAAAATGAAAAGGGAACTAACGTCGCGCATGCAACGATCAGCGATCGTTTCTTGAGTCGAATGGTCATTAGAAGTTTCCCGTCAAAGTCTGAAGTCCAGACAGGGAGAGCCGATATTTTAACTGTCCGTCACTGAAGGCATTGCGAGCGAGCGTAAAAGTATTCTGCGCATCTACAACTTCGAGCACGGTGGCTTCTCCCGATTGATAGCGCAAGGTTGTGAGGCGGAGACTTTCCTCGGCCAGTTCGGCGGAGCGCCCTAACGAATCCAGCTGCAAACGGGCAGTGCTCGCAACCTCGTAAAACGTCCGCAAGTCGGCAATTAATTTTCGTTGCGCGAAGCTCAGCTGCAGATGTGCAAGATCACGCTTCAGGCCCGCCTGTTTGAGATGACTGACGTTTGCTCCCCAGTTCCAGATAGGAAACTGCAAGGTGGCCTGAGCGGCGTATCCAAGATTGCGAATGCCGTTGGTGCTTGTCTCAAAACGATTGGCGTCAATCCCGTAGAAATAATCGAGCGTCAGCGAAGGAAGAAAGCCATTCCATGCTTTCGAAACTCCTTGCCCTGCTTCCCGCAAGGCGGCGACTGCCTCGCGGAGTTGCGGATTGTTCTTGGCCGCCAACCCTTGGACGTCTGTAAAGCCGGGGAGGGCTTGAGGCGTCTGGAGGTCATCCACAACCGAAAAATTTTCATTAAAGTCAGGGAAGATCAATACCGCGAGCTCCAGGCGGCTGCGATTCATTTCCAACTCTGATTCAGCCAAGTCCCGCTTTTGCTGTTCCAACTGAAGTTGCGCTTTGACGACATCGGAGTGCGCTACTTCGCCGCCGTTTTCAAGTTTTTGGCTGACGTCAAAAAAATGTTGCGCTTCACCAATAGCGCGCTGCGCATTCGCGTACTTTCGCTGGGCTATAACAAACCCGTAATAAGTCTGGATTACGGTCGAGACCAATCCTCGTTTCGCAATTTCAGCGCGGGCCTTGGCCACCGCTTCGGCTGCACGCGTGCGACGATACTCGGCAATATTGTCCAGCGAGAAGACCTGGTGAGCATTACCCTGACTTAAATATTCATGAACGCCATTGTTCGCAATGAACCGTCCAGCAGCAGTTCCGTTGCCTTGCGTATACAAGAATTGGGCGTTGTAATTCACGCTCGGCAGCAGAGCCGCGCGGCTCTGGACGCGATCTTCTTTCGCGATGCCAACCTCGGTCAACACCGTGCGGTATTCCGGACTGTTCTTTTGCGCACGCTGAAGGGCGTCCTGCAACGTAAGGGTCAGCGGGGCAGATCCCATGGGCTGAGTTTTTCCGGCCTGCGCGTCTGTTGTGAGCGTGAGGTCACTCGGGGAAGTCTGACTGCTCGCAAACGTGCTGCAAAGCGCGAACAAGAGCAGCACCAATGCCGAATTTACGCGACGATCACGTTCTCTGAGCCGAAGCGAACTTATTCTTTCCATGAGATTCACCATAGAGCTTCGTTTCAACGGTCTGCATATTCCCGCAACAAAGCTTAAGGCAGGCTGAAGGATATTGACATTTATTACTGAGTGAAAACTTTTGCAGGCAGGTCAACTGTAAGTCGGGTACTCTCGCCCGGAGCGCTGGAGGCAGCGATAGAGCCTCCGTAGGCTTCAACCAGGGCTTTGGCAATAGCAAGGCCCAGCCCAAATCCGCCGCTGCTTCTTGTGCGAGATGGATCGCCGCGGTAAAAGCGTTCGAAGATGTGCGGAAGGTCGGCCTCTGGGATACCGGCGCCATGATCTTCGACGGTCACGCGAGTCGAGCCATTGTTTTTTGCAACCGACATCTCAATCGGCTTACCCCTGGGGCTGTAGCGCACCGCGTTCTCAAGAATGTTAGTCCAAACCAACTGCAAATCCTCGGGATCAGCTTCTAACTGGCCGGAGCCTTTATTTGAGAAAAGAATTTCAGTATCTTGCGCATCAGCCAAGCTCCGGATGCGCGCAATCGCCTCTTCGCAAGTTGCGGCGACATCCACGGTCTGTGGTTGCCCCTTGCCTGTACCATGTCGCTGTTCAGCGCGTGCGAGCCGAAGCATCCATTGGACAAGACGCTCGAGCCTCTCTAAATCCTCCAGCGAAAGCTCGAGGCCTTTTTTATATTCATCGGACGATCGTGGCCGTTGCAACAGAGATTGCAGCGTTGATTTCAGGACCGCCACCGGAGTTTTTAACTCGTGGGCGGCATTCCCCATAAATTCCTTTTGCTGTTCGAATG
>JBEEGK010000234.1:0-5019 GCA_041166845.1 Acidobacteriaceae bacterium | reverse complement strand
CAGCAGCGCAGAGCTCAGTCTTTCCTTCATTTTGTTCCCCCTTGTAAATCGCGCCCAAGGCACACCTCTTCCAGCGAGTTAACTACTAAGGGGTTACTCCGAGGCGGGATTGCTAGTATTTAACCGGAGGCTAACGGGACAAACCTGTAGCTTCAATAAGTCGAACACCTTAATTCTGTGGAAAAGGACCTAACTGGTTACTGCTGCGGCCTTGGGACGTATGGAGGCACAACAGTATTGTCCACGGGGGCATTATCCACCGGCGGCCGAGATGGAGACCCTTGCGGCAATGGCGCCGTCTCAGAAGGAGCTGCCACCGGCGCGTTGGAAGTTTCGGGCTCCGTCACAATGCTGTTATCGCGCCGCCTTAGTTGGATGGGTCCGCCTTCGCGGCTACGCGCTAGCCGCTGGGCTTCAAGATTAGCTTCCGTCACCTGATCGTTGCTGTCGGCAACTTGTCCGAGCTTCATGCCATTCATCTCTGAATGGTTCACCAACGCCGCTTTCTGGTTGGCGCCCTCGCCAGTCTTGGCGGCAGAATAGAATTCGTTCGCAGTTTCTTGATCGCGGTTCATTTCCGCGACGTACCCCATATTATTTAGCGCGAAAGCATTCCTCGGATTCAATTGATACGCCTGCTCGAACAGCGTTCGCGCCTTCTCGGGATTGTTGTGGTTTAGCGCGGACACGCCTTGCAAGTTCAGCCGTCCCACACGAGCCTGAGTTGTTTGTTCCGTAGCCATGCGTTTTTCCAGCGCCTTGGCATTCGCGGAGGCAGTTTCACTAATCGGCTTACCGCGCCAGCGCTGATCGGCAGCCACCACTATGGTCTCCGAAGAATGCTGTGATGCTGCCTGCGTGTAATAGCCCAGCGCCAACTCGAGTTCGCCTTCAGCCTCCATCGTGTATCCGAGGTTATTTAGAGTGAACGGATTGTGAGGATCCACAACGAGCGTGCGTCGTAGAACCGCTTCTGCTTCCAAAATTCTGCCTTGGTTCAGCAGGCCCATTGCGTCCACGTTCCCGCGGTTGACTCTCATGTCGCGGCTGCCGTAAGCCCCAGTGACCTCATTGAGCGGATGGCCTTCCATGCTCTTGACGCTCGAAGCCGCAACGACGGTCTCAGTGTTTTCCCTGGACGCCAGCTGATAATATTGCTGCGCTCGCTCGACCTTACCCTGCAGTTCAGAGATATACCCTAAGTTGTTGAGGGTGAATGGGTCGTTAGGATCAAGCAAATATGCCTTATAAAAGATTTTCTCCGCTTTCTCGAGTTGATGCTTTTGGACAGCCTTCACGCCTTCGCGGTTGAGATCCTGGACAGGAGTGGGTTTGCTGCGTTTGGGGATAGTAACTCTTAGATCACGGGCGAAGGCCGGCGACATCAAAGACACGAATACCGAGCTTATGAGGACGGTCTGTAGAGCTTTAAAAGCCATAAGTTATTTTAATCCGTAGATGGCGAGATCACTAGTCCGAAAGGTAACCCGGCTAACTCATTGGATGCCATTCGTCAGCGGGTGTTTGCCAGTCTGGGGGTTCTGAGCTAGGCTCGAAACAGTCAGTCCTGCGATCGTTAAGGCACGGTTGGCATCAAAATAGCGCTCGGGAAACCTATGCTTCCACTCCATCGTATCCTCACTTTCCTTCTGTTTAGCGGGTTTTTACATGCTCAGACTGCTCCAGCCACGAACCAACCGGCGAGCGAGAACCAGTCGGACAAGCGTGCGACAGCGATTTCCAACGAAAGTCGCGACCCTTTATTGGATTTGCCTACTTTGCCCCGCAATCGGGTGACGCTCTTAGGCGGCTTGGTAACCAATATGGACGCGATAACCAATCGGATCTCGGTCCGTCCGTTTGGCGCCAAGCGCAAAATAACGGTCAACTTCGACGTTCGAACTCATTTTTACCTTGAGGGCCAGCCTGCCACCGAGAGAGCTTTACGAGACGGCCAGCGAGTTTACGTTGACACCATGCTTAACGGGGACAAAGTGTTCGCCAAAAGCGTGTGGATTCAGACCAGCGCTACGGCTGGTAGTGGGAGGGGACAAGTTGTCTCCTATGACCGCGGATCGGGCGTTCTAACTCTGCGAGACGAGCTTTCAGCTATGCCGGAGACTTTTCATCTTACTCCCGCGACGATCATAAAAAATGGCACTCAAACTTCATCGGTTTCCGACCTCGAGCCGGGATCGCTGGTGGCACTCACTTTTGGAGTTCAGGACGGAATGTCCGGAGTGGTTCAAGAGGTTACCCTCCTGGCCAGGCCGGGAGCGGAATTTACCTTCAGCGGCAAAGTCACGTTTATTGATCTCTCAAAGAAGATGATCGCTCTCGACAACGAAACCGATAACAAAAATTACGAAGTTTACTTCGAATCGCTACCTGCTACCATGCTGCAAAATCTGCGGGAAGGATCTCAGGTAGCAATTTCCGCAGTTTTTAACGGCACCCACTACGTGGCCCGCAAGTTCGACATGGCGCAGGCCCACCAGCCATAGCGCTTTCCGTATCTCATCAATTCAATGTTGTTGCTTGTGAACCTTTAAATGGAGAAACACGTCGCATGGCTGCATCCAAAAAAATCGAAGCGATTAAAAAAGAGATTGCAACGCTCGCTTATGAGAGCGAGTCCGCTACCACTCTCATGACGGAGATTGTCGAGCTGCTGCAATCCCGCATGTTGAAATACAACTGGGTGGGCTTCTATATGCTGCGCCCGAAATCAGACCCGCCCATGCTGGTATTGGGGCCCTACAAAGGCGCTATGACTCCGCATACCCACATCCCGCTCAATCAGGGAATTTGCGGAGCCGCCGCTTCGACGGGAAAAACTGTGGTGGTGGACGATGTGAGCAAAGATCCCCGCTATCTTGCATGTTCTCTGGAAACGAAGTCTGAAATTGTAGCCCCTATTTTCGCCGGCGGGAAAGTAGTGGGCGAACTCGATATTGATAGCCATTTTCTTTCCGCCTTCAAAGACGAAGACCGTGAGCTCACCGAACACTGCGCTGCAATCGTGGGAAAATTTGTGGATAGGCATCCCTCTTGAGCAGCACAAACGGTCTTTCGGGCCATTCTCAGATCGCGCTGGCAATATGAAACGCGTAGTCGCGGCATTAATCCTAAGGGGAAGTCAGATACTTATCTGCCAGCGAACTCGCCACCAGGTAATGCCTCTGAAGTGGGAATTCCCAGGCGGAAAGATCGAAGAAGGTGAGCAGCCGCGAAGCGCACTGCGGCGCGAACTGGAGGAAGAATTGGGAATTGACGCGGTCATCGGCGACGAGGTCGCGCGTATTCAACATCAGTATCCGAGTGGAAATTCTGTTGAGTTGCGTTTCTTCACTGTGCGTGAATATAGCGGGGAAATCGAAAACAGAATCTTTCGCGAGGTCCGGTGGGTGGAGCCCACGGAGCTGCCGTCATTCGACTTTCTGGAAGCCGATTTGGAGTTGGTGAAAGATCTGGCTGCCGGAAAACTAATTTAGTTCCCGGGAAATCGTCACACTCATATCCCTGACGTCGCTCTCAACCGCACTCTGGCGTGCTCCGCCCCCTCGTGCTATAGATTGAATGTTTCGCGGCGACACTTACCATCCCATGCGCATACTCATCGTCGAAGACGAACCCCGCTTGGCAGAAAACATCGCACGCAGCCTGCGAGAAGGCGCGGGCTATGCAGTAGACATTGCCAACGACGGACAAGAGGGATTGTTTCTGGCGGAGTCCGACGCTTACGACACGATTCTGTTGGACTTGATGCTCCCGAAAATTGATGGATTGCATCTGCTGAACAAAATTCGGCAGGCTAAGCAGCGGACGCCCGTGTTGGTGCTTACTGCTCGGGATGACAAGGAATCCATTGTCGCCCTGTTGAACGCCGGGGCCGACGATTATCTGACTAAGCCATTCGACCTAGGTGAATTGATGGCGCGCACAAAAGCCCTCATCCGTAGGGGCAAGGGGCAGCCGTCTCCCGTATTAGCCATCGCTGACTTGACATTAAATACCGTGGACCACAGCGTTCAACGCGCGGGCAACGCAATCGTGTTAACCGCCATGGAGTATCGGGTCATCGAATACCTTGCTCATCGTCCAGGCGCCGTGGTCTCCAAAACTGAATTGCTCGAGCATCTTTACGATTACAACTGGGAGAAATTCAGCAACGTGATCGAAGTGTACATTTCCGGATTACGCCGCAAGTTGGACGATGGGTCGACGAAAAAATTGATTCACACGGTCCGAGGCCAGGGCTATATTTTGCGGGATTAATTGCAGATGTTGCGAAATTCCATCCAACGACGCCTGGTTACCAGCGTGGTTTTATCGCAGACGCTGCTGGCAGTGGGCTTGCTGCTTGCCGGTGTGTTCTACACTCAGCGCCGACTGCTCTCCACGCTCGATGCAGGACTTCAGGGGCGGGCGATGAGCGTCGCCGCGCTGGTGCGATACAAGGAGGACAAATCTGGAAACGTCTACTTTGACAACACCCTGATGCCACCATCGATTGACCCCAACCACCCCGACATATTTGCGGTTTGGACAGAGAGGTCAGGGCTATTACTGCATTCGTCGAACTGGCCTGCATCGCTTGAAATTCCATCGCCGGGCCACACTAAGAATTGGAATTTTAGCTCTGGGAATATTCGCTACCGTGCCATGCGACTGGCTTCCCTGCCGGTGCTGGATCGCGAGGAGGCGGTAGAGTTTCAACCGCAAACGATAACCATTATTTACGCCGCGCCTTTGCACCGGACCAACGAGCAATTGCAACGTGCCGCGGCTTTCATCGCAATAGCGAGTTTATTGCTCCTGGGGGTTACGGGGCTGTTGGCATTGTGGGGAATCCGGCGGGCGTTGCGCCCTCTACAGCAACTTGCAGCGGACGCAGCTCTTATCTCGACGCAAAACTGGGAGCTTCATCTGCCTCAGGAATCACAGCAATTAGAAGAATTGAGTCCGCTCACGCAGTCCATGACCACCATGCTGGCGCGCCTTCAGCGCTCATTCGAA